>NZ_QWGO01000028.1:1181-46189 GCF_003435535.1 Desulfotomaculum sp. OF05-3
CTCCGGAGGGGGGATGCGGTCGCTGAGGCGACCTTTGCTGACCAAGGTGAAATGTCTGCAACTTTTCTCATGGTCAGCCCGTCTGCATTGAGCCGTTTTGCGAAACTTACTCTTGCAGACGGTGGCAGTGAAAACCGTATCTTTCACTGCCATAGAAACAGCCCAAATAAAGGAAATGAGCTGTTTCTATCAAGAGCGTTTCACGATCTGTTGCTGTGTACATACGTACCAGCAATCGGTTTTACTCGACCCTCCGCCATTCCTCCGGAATGTCATCCGGTACGTACGTACACGGCGAATTTCCGTAGAACCCATTTATATGAGGTCTTGCCACAGCTTCCACACCCATAAATCCCCATACCCGCCGTCCGGCAGAATTGGTGATGTTGTTGCAATGCTCCAAATTAAATTTCTTCGCATTGGTAACCATGGCATCGCTGAAGCTGCGGGCTTTCAGCGGTGCAAGAGAGTTTTCCACGCACCACATCCGATAGATTTCATAGAAATCCTTGGAGCTGATGGACGCATCCGCTTTACGCAGGATGTATCCATCGGAATCCATGAAGTCAAAAATGTTGTTATTATCACGCTTGACCGCTTCCCGGTTTTCACGGATGCGGTCACTCTCCGTAAACTTAAAGTTGTTGGCAACGAGCCGCTGCAAGCCTTCAAATGCCCAGAGGAAAATTCCCTCAGCTTCGGCTTTCATTTTCTCAGCGAGGTTGGGATCGTCGGCTCTGTCCATGGGCTTTTCTTTGGTGGTCAGCACAAGTTGTCTGCGGTAAAAACCGTCGCTGCGGTCATACAGAGCCTGCAGATCGCCGTTGCTGAATGCAAGCAGCCGAGCAAACATCCAGCCCTGATAACTCTGCTTTCCCTTGCGTTCTAAGTCCATTTTGCCCTGTGCAGTCACGATGGATTTCACATAGTTGGTCTGGCGCAGAGCTTCCATCCGCATATCATCATCCACGCACAGGAGAATGTGTTCCAAATCAGCACGGGCGAAGCGGTTTTCAGAAATCTTGCCGATGCTGCCGTCTTTCATATTCGTGCCGAAGATGGTAGACAGTACCGCACCGATTTGAGATTTACCTTCGCCGCCGTTGCCTTTAATCACCATCATGCGCTGCCCCTTGTTGGAGGGAATCAGGCAATAGCCGATAAACTCCTGCAAAGTGGGGATGTCCTCCGCATGGAGCAGCCCATCCAGAAATTTTAGCCAGGTCACAGGTGTAGGTGCATGAGGATTGTAAACAACAGGCAGACGGTTTCGCACGATAGTCGGTCTGCCCTCGGTAAATGTGCCGTTCAGCAGTAGCGTACCGTTGGACAAATGAATCCGATCCTGCTCCGGTGGAAAGTCCGGCACTTGCGCTTCCAGTTTCAGCACTTCCAGAATGTTGGTGATCTTCCGGGGGATATTGTTTACGGCACAGAATTTCAGCTTGTCGTAAATCTCCCCACGCAGAGGGAGAGCGTCCGTCACTCGACCATTGGGCGTGAAAAAAGCTCCGTTTGCGAAGATGATTCTGCGCTCATGCAGAAATTCTTCACAAAACAGAGCTTCGTTGATGTTCTGTCCGTCAAACCAGACAGGCAAATTCATATCAGGCGTTTTCCGGTTCTTCGCCATGGTGCGCCACCTCCTTTTTCTTTCGTGTGATGTACTCTTGCAGAAAAGCAATTTTGCCGTCCTGCATCAGCTTGTCCACCAATGCCACCCGTTCTTCCAGATCACCCACCGTCAGCACATCTGCCATATATTCGATATAGCAGTGCATCTGGCAGGCTTCCACAAAACGGTCATCCAGAGCATCTTCCGGTGTCTTGGGTGCGTATCGTACTTTCCAATCTTCCAGCAGATGCAGATAATCCGTCAGCACCCGGAAACACAGCATTTCATCCTCCCGTAACTGACGGATATAGGGACGCTTCGGCTTGACCATAGCTGCGGCAGTGGGCGGTTTTGGGTCAAGTCCAAAGTCCGCAGCCAGCTTTTGCGCTGCTTCATAACTGCTCAGATCGAACAGCCTTGCCACAAGGTCGATTACGTCCCCCTTGGCTCCGCAGCCGAAGCAGAAAAAATAGTCCTCATTCAGCTTCAAGCTCGGATGCCTGTCGTTGTGGAACGGGCAGCAAGCCATGCCGTTGTGGCTCACTTTCAGCCCGTAGTGTTCGGCGGCTTGCTTGACGCTGATTGCCGCCTTGATGGTTTCATAGATTGTCATAGAAAACCCTCCGTTCATAATATTCTGGAAAGCACGAAGCACCCGCCGTGATTGGCAGGTGCTTCGCTCCTTCTATTATGGTTATGACGGATTTTTCAAAAAACAGGCTAATGACAGGACAATCCTGTTTCAAAAAACAGGACAACTTATCTGAGGACGTAGATTTCTTTACATTTACATGGTATAATTAGAAAAATGAAAAAACAGGACAGGAGGGCAAGCATGAATCAAGAATTGATGACATTGGATTTCTGGCAGGATACGGTCATATATGAGAGCAAAACATTTCCTGTCGGTACGCTTGCCTGTGATGCACTGAATGTTCCTGTGAATACCATTGCAAAAATAAACGAGCAATGCGAGAAAATCAATCTGCTGCTTGGAATATTAAACGCCGGACAGGATGCTTCTGCACTCTGTCCTATTGCAACGGAAGCTGCTCTGACGATGCTTGATATTCTCAGTCAAACACCGCCGTTCTCCTATATGAATATCTCAAAGCACAGAGAACGGATTGAAAAAGTCTTTACTGTGGACAATGCGCTGAAATATGTGGAGTTTGCCATAAAAGCCGCAACCAATTCTTTGCAATTTGAAGAAATCCAGAACTTTACCGATGCGATGATGCTCCAACGCTATACCGCAGTTTTCGGGCATCTGGCATACTCCCTTGGGGAATACCAAACGGCCATGCTTGATTTTGCAGAAAAAACAGACGGCAACGAAGCAGACCGCACCGCAGAGGGTTTTGCAAAAATGTTCGGCAGCTATTTCCCGCCGGAGTTTTCCATCACGGAAGGCAATGCCTGGATGTCTACCCTGAACAATTCCGTTCAGTATGTATCCGTCATCCGTCCCGGCGAAAAAGTTGCGAAGCTGGTCAAGCGGATGCACTATGTATCCTTTGTAGGGATGTTCCGGTCTGATCTTTTTGAGGGCTTATGTGTTGGTCATGCACCGAAGAAATGCCGGATCTGCGGCAAGTGGTTTCTGACCACCAACGCAAGGCACACCAAATACTGCGGTGGCTATGCACCGGGGGACAAGCTGCACCGCACTTGCCGTCAGATCGGTAATCTGAAAGGTAGAGAACAGCGAGAACTTGCGGACGATCATCCGCTGAAGCAGATTTATGAGAAACGGCTGAATACCATAAACCGCTATGTGAAGCGTGGTACTCTGGACGCTGATCTTGCGGAGGTTATGAAGAAGCTGGCAAAAGATAAGATGCTTCGGGCGGTCAGCAATGTTGCTTATGCCAAGGGTGATTATGAAAAAGAGATGGAACAGGCTGCTTTGAAGAAAGAAGCCAAGATCATAAAACAGACTTATATCGGGGGAATGTGAGATGGGAGAATTTGATTTTACATACAGTGTACCTGCAAATTTTAATAAACGTGTTGTTCAATTTCTTCAGCAATTCGGAAAAGCTCATGTAGCCCAAGCCTTTCAACGGTGCGAATATGAGTATGAAGATCTTGGTCTGGCTTATTATGCAGGGATGAAAGGTGATAACTGGAATAAAAACGCTCTGGATTTCACATTTGAAGGGGCAGAATCTGACATAGCATTACTACAGTCTTTCGATTCCGTACTGCAAGATGCGATAGGAAAGGCGCTCAAGGCAAGTGAATCGGGACTTCTCGTTCGAAAGGTCTACTATTTTGCTTCTGACAGTACAGCCGAATCCACAATGATTCCGCCATCAAATGAGGAACGATTAAATGCTGATATGGCAGCAGCTCAGAGTGTACTCGATGATTTGATACAGGTGGGCGAACGCGTTTGCTTGAACGCTTCGTTCACCGCATCAAGTTCTGAGAACACCATAAACGACTACTTTAGAGATATGCTTTCTTTTAAGGGATATAACGAAGTAAAAGACCAGACAAGGCATGGCATATCAGCAAGCGGAAAGGATGCAGCAGAGGTTGATATACTCTTGACCAAAGCTGGGCGAGAAATTGCTATATTTGAAGGTTTGAAGCTGGACAGTGTATCAACAGTGTACATTGACGCTCATATTGACAAAGCCATTGTCAATTATAATGCACTCGGGACAGCTACTTTCCTTGTTGCATATGTAAACTCTGCGGATTTTGAATCCTTCTGGAAGAGATATTCCGATCATGTGCGGCAGTACGATTTTCCACTCCAGATAAAGCGTCCATTCAATGTGCTGCCTTATCCAAATGCGGCTGCTCGGGTTGCGACCCTGATTCTTACACGAGATGGATTTGATTTCCCTGTGTATTTCATCGCTTTTAAGATTAGTTAATGGTTAGCATCTGATTCACTTGAAAGGAGGTGCGCTATGCTGAATGATTTTACATGGAACATGACTGGATACATACCGAAATACCAAGCCAATCCGCACGGTGACGGCATTATTCCCTATGTGGCAGAGCGCATCTTCCAACTGGAACCGGAGCCGCCAGTGGTGGACAGTCTGAACGAATATATCCTGTCTGCCTTACAGGAGAAGAATTTGATATATTTCTCGTTCTTTCTCCACCACTACGAACCGCAGCTTAATAAGCGTATCAAGAGCTTTCTTAGCGTGGATGGCGGCGATTTGTACGACACAGACCGATTTATAGATATAAAGCTCTCCTGCCGGGAGCAAATGCTCCAAAAGCTGATTGTTTACGACCCCGCCAAGGGTGCAGAGTATGCCACCTGCATTTATCCGTTTATCTGGGATGCTATGCTCCGTTTCCGTATGGGCGAAGAAAAATGGTCGGTATCTTCTCTGACCAATTATAAAATGGTGCGGTCAATGGCTTGGCTGTACCACAATACCAAGGATGCGGTCAACGAATTTTCCAAGAAATACAACTGCGATCTTGCCCTTGCGGAAGAATATCTGAAAGTTGTCCGTGGAATCCGCAATCAGCAGCCATTCTACGTGACAGACGAGGACGGCGAAGAAACAGGTGAAGATGTTGCCCTTGATGATACATGGAACTATACCGACATCCTCTGGAACGGCATACAGGCTGAAAAGGTGCAGCGGGCATTTGAGAAACTGAATTACCGGGAGCAAACCTTGCTTGAAAAGCGGCTGGCGATCTGTATGACCTGTGGGCGTGTCGGCTCATGGAAGAACCGCCCCACCTTTGAAGAACTGGCGGTTATGTTTGAGGGCAGTACAGCCAGCGGTGCAGAACGAGCCTACCGAAAAGCAGTGGACAAGTTGACGGAATTGTTGGTTGCCGAGGGCGCAATCCATGCAGTCCGGCTAAAACAGAAATCCAAGATCAAGCGAAAAAAGAAAATCGCCGCCGCAATCTACGAATACCAAGCAGACTGCGACGGCGAATGGGGTAAGATTTCATTTGATTTTGAAAGCAGCACAGCAGAGATCATCCATCTTGCCGATTGGGATACGATAAAAACCAACCGCTTTGCGAACAAGGCCGTAGCCTATCTTCTGAACTGTGAAAATGAGAAACTACCAAAGGAAACAATGGTGGCATTTGAACCATAAAAAGAAAAACCGCTACAACATCCATCCCACTTTGGAATGAGAATTGCAGCGGTTTATTTGCTGGGAACTAATTATTCGATATTTGTGATTTCCCAATCATCATTTACCAGATGGGTAAATCCTTTGTTTTCTTCTTCATCTGGAATTGATGCTGTCCAGATGATTTCTCCGTTTTCACCCAGGGCAGTTATTGTTAATCCTCGCAGATCAGTGTAGCCATCGAGATTTTCGAGCCAGATGCGTTCGCCTTTCTTGAGCAGAGAACCATCTGCATTTTCAAAGCCGCCACTGGAATTTGGCATTGAAAGCTTGATGCTCTTAACGCCTTCAGAGCCAATGGTCAGATAAAACTTAGAAAGTTCATCCTCTATGGACGGGAACTGGATTTTCTGTCGTGCTTCTTCGGTAGCGAAGATCCACCACTTGCCATTCATAAAGAGTTCAATGGTTCCCTCAGTTGCCCCGTATTGATAACCATATCCTGTACCAAAATTGGATTGATTGTCAACGCTGGGCTGTTTATTTCCATCAACCTGGGATGTGATTTCTCCATCCATAACACCACATCTTGCTTCTATTTTGCTTTCATGGCCAGTATCAAGATACAGTGTCCCGTTCACCATAACCATAGGGATTAAGTCCCATGTTTCGGTTTGCTTTATAACCTTGATTCCATAAACATCCGCAATTCGTGCAGGATAAGTTTCAAGGATTTCACCGGAGTATTCAATTTCAATCACATCTCCGATTTCAGGTTCTGGTGATGGATGAGCATTTCTGATAGGTACTTCAATTCGGTCTGCACTATTCAGTTCCCAGCTACCTTCAACAGGCTTCACAAGATAATAACCATTATGATCTTCCAGAATTTCAGCTTGGAAAACCTGATGCGCTTCGTTGGAAAAACCTTCAATCTGAATACAATTATTCTTGAAAACCAATCGACCAGTTTCTACCAGTTCATCAGTATTATATTTCTTTTTATCTACATAGAGGTATCCGTCAGCTTCATTAAATCTGAGGGTAAAATCGAAATATCCTCGATCAGACAGTTCATAGCTTGCTCCGTTTGCATAGTCATAGATGGTGACACGGTTATCAATCATGCCAGATCCCCAACTGATTGTAGAACACAACTCAGGCAAGCCGTCGCCGGTGAGGTGGCAGAAATAGGCGTTCCAGATGGGCATCCCGGTATACAACGAAGTGATTTCGTTACCCGTAACAGCCATCATTTCTCCATAAGTCCAACGGAAAGTCACATCCGGGAACTCTGGAAGATTAATCTCATGGCGACCACCCCACTGCATCTCATCTGGTGTTTCAAGATAGTCAAACCATTTTGTAACAGACGGTACAGGTTCAGCAACTGCGACATCTCCTCCCACACAGATTCTACTCAAATAATCTTGGAACTCTCCGTCGGATACAACATACCGTTCTCCGTTCCACTCGATATCTACCATATCATTGTCGGAGAGAGAATAACCGTTTATCCGGATATATGTGCCATCCTCCAGGAGTGCGCTGATTTGATATCCCGGTGTGAATCCACCATATTCATCGCTCTTCTTCGTGTTCTTGACCCCGGCCAGCCGAGAACTCAACTCACTAATCTGTGCGGGATTCATTTCAATAGCCACCGCGTCATCCGCATTTCGCATATCAAAATGATTTGCAGAAACGATGGTGTGTGTTGCTTCATCGAATTGGAATCCCATCGGGTTGGTCAAAAAGCAGACCGCAACGATCACACAGGCAATGACTGCCAGAATAATAATCCAGAACGCAGGTTTCTTATAATTCATCACAGACTTCACACGATCTTTAACACCAACTTCACCAAAGGCAAGTGGGCAGGCCGCAATCATGCGACGGTTGACGCTGCAGACCACAAGAGCCTGTGTATAGTCGGCTCTCTGTTCGTTGCCAAGTTCCTTGATGACCTTTTCATCACAGGCAAACTCAATGTCACGGCAAAGAAGTACATAAGCCAACCACATCAAAGGATTGAACCAATGAATCGTCAGCAGGAGAAAACCAAGAGGCTTCCACCAATGGTCTTTGCGGCGAATGTGCGCCTGTTCGTGGGCAACAACGTGCTCCAGATCCTGACCATTCATATTGAACGGGAGATAGATTCTCGGTTTGATAATGCCCAGGACAAACGGAGAACTTACATTCTCACTCTGGAAAATGTTGCCCTTGTAGCGAACAGCGGTATCCACTTTACGACATAGGCGCCAATAACTAACTGCGGTATACAAGAGAAGGGCGCCGACACCAATCAACCAGATAATATTCAAAATCGGAATCCAAATCTGAAGCGGGTTTGCACTCGTCAATACATGCTGTGGTGGGGCAAATGAGGATAGAACAGGATTGACCACACTATTGATCGCCGGAACACCGCTGTCTATTGTGGGTTTGGCCGCCATTTCAATATCCAACGGAATTGTTTCTGAACTTGGGATAAGGCTTAATGCGCTCTCAAAAGAGAGCGGGCAAATCAATCTGACAGCCACGATACCCCAAAGCAGAACATTGACCCACTTGGGAGCTTTCTTCAAAACAAGCCTGAGTATCAGCACAGCCAGGATAAGCCAGCTTGCAGATATACTCATGTTGATAATTTTCAAAAAGAGTTCGTTCATTGTGAACCTCCTTTCCTGATGCGGTCGATCATGCGCTGTACCTCATCAAGCTCATCTTCGGACATAGCCTGATGCTTTGTAAAAGCAGCGATAAAGGCAGGCAGAGAACCCTCGAATTTTTTCTCAACCAGTTCATCGATCTCACACGCCTGGGCTTCATCTTTGGAAACGAGAGAAGTAACAGTGCCATTGTCGTTCTTCAGCACACCACGCTCTCCAAGACGCTTGATAACGGTATAAGTCGTAGTCCTTTTCCATCCGAGTTGATCCTGGCACAGCTTTACAAGCTCGACAGCAGTAACCGGCTCATGCTCCCACATAATCAAACAAAAACGATATTCACTTTCGTGAATCTTCGGAAAATCCATATTCACGCCCTCCCTGTCTACACCATTAGACTTCACACATAGTCTACCACATTAGACAGCCAAAATCAATAGAGTTCACAGAAAAGATACAAAAAAATTGCCCGCAGAATTTCTCCCACGGGCAAAGTGTTGGTTAGCTATCAAGCGGTTTGTATTCAGTTACAGTTTTCAAATAGGTTTCGGGATTACCGTTCAGTATCAAATCAGCATATCCAATCGGATCATTGTAGATCAGATAGTCCAGTTCTGACCGCTGATACATATTATCGGCAACCTCATTCTCCACGGCGATGGTATCAATGGCAATCATGCTGCCATCTAAAAATTTCAGTTCCACACAAGCGGTATCCATGTTAAACTCACAAGAAATCAATCTATCCATAAGAAACCTCCATTTTGCGGGATGTTAGATCATCCCAAAATATTTGAATGCTTCTCGGATTGCTTTCTCTTTTTCCGGCGGACACATGGGCTGTCTGGAATCCTCGGACTTCGGCAAATTGTAATTCTTGCCAACTTCAATCCCACATTTCCTCTTAATCTGTGAGATATAAAGGTTGGATACCTTTAACCCGCTATGCTCCAGCACATAGTCTTTGATCTGGGTGTAGGTTGCCCCATCCTGAAATTCGGACATATCCATATCTTCCAAAGAGAACTCAACCCGAATCTTTTTCGAGTCGACTTCGCCCTTGGAAAGCAAGACAACCGTCTCCACATGTGTCGGAGCTACTATGTAAACACAATTTGTTATCCTCGACACTTGCATAGGAACACAATTCTGCGTCCGTATGTACAGCCGCAGCGTTTTTACGCTTTGGCTTAAAATCTTTTGCATTAAGATTTGAGTGGATACCAGTTTTATATACAAAAGTTATCTTCAACGGATCTTCCACTCCTTCATCATTATAACCGCCGATAATTATTCTTTCAACTACACTTTCAAAAACCACTCTATCGAAGCTCTCCAATAGTTCTCCAGAATTTAAGTTTTTCCGAAATTCTCTTATCCTTGTTTTGGTACTCTCCTGATTTTTGCTCAACTCAACCAACTGCAACTGTTCGGCTTGAAGTTTTTTTAACTGCTCCGATAACTCCTGATTTTTCTTATCATAAATATCCCTGTCGATATTGTTATCAAGCCTTAAGTCAAGCAGTTTTTCTTTTCTTCGCTGCAAATCTGTCATTTCTTTTTCAATCTTCGGCAAGCGTTTCAAAGAAGCGTCGTCTTTGAGAATATCCTCAACTTTTTGAAGAAACTCACTCACAACCTCATGTTGATCGGAACATAAGAGCTGATAGCTTTTTACAAAAGCATTTTCAATTACTTCTTCAGGTATGCCTTTACAATGTGGGCAATTCTTTTTTCCATGTTTGGTAGCCGTCACACAATGCCAGATTGTCTTAGTATAAGCAGAACTACTGTGCCAATTTCTTCGGCTTAGTGTACCTCCGCAAAAACCACATTTAATCATACAGCTAAAAGCATATTTCCTGCTAAATTTGTTCCGCTTCTGACCTTCCTGATGTACACCACGATTAACATTTCTTTTTGCAAGTATCTTCTGTGCTTCTTCAAATATCTCCTCACTGATAATTGCTTCGTGATGGTCACGGATATAAAATTTATCTTCCTCTCCAAAGTTTTCCAACCGTCTTTTAGAAATAGGATCAACCGTAAATGTTTTACCTAACAGCAAATCGCCTTTATATTTTTCGTTTTTAATAATACCGATTACTGTGGATTGCACCCACCGTGAGCTTCCATATTTTGTCTTATAGCCAAGATTCTCAAGCTCATTGGCTATCACTGTACACCCCGCCCCTTCTATATACCGATTAAAAATATATCTCACAATTTCAGCTTCTTTTTCGTTGACAGATATGCTTTTTGTGTCTTTATGATAGTCATATCCCAAACATCCTTGAAAGCCTACAAGTTCTCCTCGCTGCATTTTCATTTTCAAGCCCTTTTTGACATTGGAAGATATATTCTCAACTTCCTGCTGAGCAACAGAACTGAGTACCACCAAAAGCAGTTCTCCATCCATTGTCAAAGTATTGATATTTTCATCCTCAAAGAAAACAGCAATGCCTTTCTCTTTCAGCATACGAACATATTTCAGAGTATCTAATGTATTTCTGGCAAATCTCGAAATGGATTTTGTAATGACCATATCAATATCTCCATTCATACAATCGTTTATCATTCTCTGGAAATCCTCTCGCTTTGTTACCTGCGTTCCTGTTATGGCTTCGTCAGCATATATGTCAGCTAAAGACCATTCTGGTTTTTTCTTGATTAAGTCCGTATAATACATAACCTGTGACTTATAGCTGTTAAGCTGATCCTCGCTATCTGTGCTAACACGGCAATAAGCAGCAACTCTCAGTATCTCTACCTTTCTACCACGAATACGATTTTCGTTACGGTTTGCTTTGATTACTTGAACATCATTCATACGATTATACCTCCGATATTTTATTTACTGATAAGTATTAAGCCGCAAGATTTGAAACGACATTGAAATCACTCATAAGCCGTTTTTTTATGGCTTCGTACTCATCTACCGTAATTAAACCGTTTTTCTTTAACTTCTGCAAACATGCAAATTGAATACTATAATGTGCAAATTTCTGTCCATTACTTTGCTCCATCAAAACACCCCTCTCCGTTCATTGCAAGACTAATGGCAAGAGCCTTATCAACTCTTGCCATTATGTGGTCGGGCATCAGCCCTATATACTGTTTTAATCTCTGCTTATCAACCGTCCTTATCTGTTCAAGCAGAATAATTGAGTCCTTATCGAGCTTATCAAAATCTTTCACCTCTGTATGTGTCGGGAGTTTTGCTTTCGTATGTGTACGGCTTGTTATCGGTGCGACAATAATTGTTGGACTATGCCTGTTCCCCGTATTATTAGAAATAGTAAGAACAGGTCTTGTACCACCTTGCTCTGAGCCAATGACGGGATTAAGTGTTGCGTAGAAAATATCTCCACGCTTAATAATTCTTTCCATAAATATTCAGACCTCCTATCTGGTTTTAGGTAAGAAAGAACTTACCTATGTAACAGCCAGAAAAAAGGAAGTATTTAATATTGGAAGATTATTAGCAAAATCTGTTCCTATGACTACCTTTTATCTGGCTTTATGATAGAAGCATCTCAATTTGTCCTCGACACCCCGAAATGCAATGTGTTCATAGAACACAGGGAAGTCGCCAAACGGTCAGCAGCGAACTGACGCCACGGGAGTTTCACCCCTCTGACGGTCTGCCAGAGCCGCCCTCATTGTCTGCGACGGTTTTATCACGCTCGGACTTGTGACTGGACGGGAGTACCATTATTCTCTTTGTGGGTTATTGCGAAATCGGAAGCAATCCGATATTTTCAGTCGGTAATGAATGAAAGCACCTCCTTTCATCGCTCGCTGCTTCTTAACAGGTCTTGGCGTACCGCTGCACACGCTTATGCTCATCACAATCACAAAGAGGAAGTATTTGGCGAATGGATATTCGGTTGTCAAAGATCACTCCCGTTTTCGCCACACAAAGCAAAACAGGTGGAAGGAATTTAATCCCTCTCACCTGTTTGCTCACTCAAAGTCCATAACACAAGGCACTATTTCAAAAATTTTTTCAAAGTTTTGATTGCCGCATAGATAGAGCTTTGAACAGCCTGATATTTACATCCCTGAAGCTCTGCAATCTGCTCATAGGTCAACTCTCCGAAAAAATACAGAAGCAGCCTGCGTTTTTGTGTTTCGGGCAGTTTTGAAATTGCCTTATGTAACTGCTCATATTCCATACTCCTCGAAACGGTTTCCTCAAGACTTTCTTCCTTATAAAAGGCTCGGTCATTTAAGGTGCTTTCTGTCAACTCGGAGTGTTCAATGTGCCTGCTCACCCGATTAAGATAGGAAATGTCCTCAAGCTCAAAACGGTTAAACAGGTCATATAACACTTTATCTATTTCAATATTTTGCATTATCCCCCGCCCATCTTTAAAAGAGAGGTAATATCTGCCCTCTACAATCATCAGCGTATAAGGGTTATGCTTGTCCTTTTTTCGGTTAGGATGTTTTTCATCCATTCTTCGTTCCTCCAATCAATCTGAATTTTTGAAATTTCAGATTGATCGGCGGAGAACGACACCCTACGCCCCAAACAGGCTTACGCCTTAATTCAACAAAAAACGACAAAAGAAAAACCGCAAAGGCTGTCAGACCCTTACGGTTATAAGAAATATCAATTCTATTATATAGATATTTAATATCTACTCTTGGAGCATAATTTCCCCAAATGGAGATAAGAATTTTTTTAACAAATTATCCTCATCTCTATCGAACGGTATGTAAATAACTGCTGCTTAAAATCAGCAGCAAAGTGTTATCAGACCAACACATAAGAAATCCCTCCAAACTCAAAACAGGTCTGGAGGGATAAAATAGCTATCTGAGCATGACAAAATTGCCCACCAAAACACCGTTTTTTTTATTTGGCGGACTTGTCAAATTCTATATTTATGTAAAAAAAGAGCCGATGACTTATAAGGTTATCTCACAAGTTCATCGGCTCTGCGTCTATGCGTCTGGCTCTTTGATGACGGTTATATGTAATTTCTTTGCATTTATTAAAGTTTCTTTCTTACATTTCGGACAATAAAGAGGATAATTTTTTAAAATAGTATCTTCTCTAACTCTATCACGGGTTTTGTTGCCACAAATCGGGCAAATTATCCATTCTGAAATCATAAATTATCCATCTCCATTTATCTTGTTTTATTTGATCTTTCAATTTTATATTTACTATCTTGACAAATTCATATCGTACACTTATCTGGAATTACTATTGTTCTCTAAACTTTTTCAAAAATAAAGAAAATGTTGTACCTTTTTCATCGGATGCCACCTTGATATACCCGTTCTGCTTATTCACAATATCACGGGTAAGATATAACCCGATTCCCACACCGTCAACTCCTGCTGACTGCTTTCCACGGTAAAATCTGCCGAAGATTTTTGCCTGTTCTTCTTCAGGAATGCCAATTCCGTTATCGGATACATCCAATCGCAAATACGATGGATATTCGGTGATTTTCAAGTCCACAACTCCTCCGCTTGGTGTGTATTTCACAGCATTGTCAAGTACATTGGTAACAGCTTCTGCCGTCCAGTTAAAATCAAGCAAGGCTTCAAAGGTCTGCCCACAATCAAAGGTAATCGTAATATTTTTATCCCTTGCTTTGGCATAAACCGTTTTTACCGCTTGCATAACAATATCATTTAAACTGCTTTGTTCAGGTTTCAATCGGATAATACCACTTTCCAAACGGGACATTTTAATCAAACTGTTTGTCAAAAAAGTCAGCTTTTCAAGGGACATCTGCAAGGTGGCAATATATTCCCTTCTCTCCTCATCGGATAAGCCTGTATCACCTAACAACTGTGCAAAGGTATTTGCCGCCGCTACAGGCGTTTTGATTTGATGGGAAATATCGGAGATTAAAGTTTTAATCTGTTCTTTCTCCTGTGTCAGCATTTGATTCTGTGCCTTTAAAATATTGCGGAGTTTTAGAAGTTGGTGCTGCAACCGTGCAGTCAAGGTGTCCTCAGCTTCTGAAAAGACCGTCCGTTCCTGCTGTTCTACCAAAGCTTCAATGAGCAGCGTAATCTCCTCTAACAGATTATCATTATAGCGGTTGTGCAGAAAGTCCAGTAGGAACAACAGACCACATAAAAATACAAATGCAAAAGAGATAAAAAGCGTACGGAAAAGGATGTCCTCCATAAAAAAGAACACACCAACAGATACCACCGCCGTAGCAGTACCTATAATTAAAATCAGTTTTCTGTAAATTTCAAAATGCTTCATCGTCATTCTCCAAAAGAGTAGCCCATGCCAAAAACTGTTACAATGTATTCCTGCTTTTCATCATTCAGTTTCTGCCTTAGCCGCTTAATATTCACACGCACGGTATTATCATCAACAAAGTTTCCGTCTATATCCCAAAGCTGTTCCAAAAGCATCGCCTTTGTAACAACCCTTCCCCTGTTTTCCATTAGATAAAGGAGCAATTTGTATTCTGTTGAGGTCAAATGTATTTCCTGTCCCTTCATTAAAACAAGACACTTTTCTTTATCTAACTCTAAATCTCTGTATTTCATACGAAATTTTCCTATGCCAGTTCGTTTTAGAACTGCCAATACTTTTTTTCGTAAAACTTCAATAGAAAAAGGCTTTGATATATAATCATCACAACCAACGCCAAACCCTTCCAACATATCTTCTTCCGTATCATTAGCGGTTAAAAATAATACGGGTGTTTCCGATGTTTCCCGAATTTTCTTACAAAATTCCAAACTATTGCCGTCAGGCAGGTTAATATCAAGCAGAAACAAATCATACTTTTGCTTTTGGTATTGCTGCAATGCTTCCAAATACCCATAGACTGCTGTAACCGTATGCTCGTCTTTTTTTAAGGCGATAGAAATACCCTTGCTCAAAATTTTATCATCTTCAAGGAGAAAAATATTTGTCATAGCCGTAAAACGCACCACCTTCCTCAATATGCAAAATTGCAGGAACAGACGCAGCAACGCTGCGTCCGTCCCGCAACCTCATTTAATTATCAAAATTGTGCAGTCTTTCAATGACCGTTTCATCAGAAGTTGCCTTGTAAACAATGGCAGGAACGCTTAAGCAAATTACAAAGATTGCTGCGATCAAACCGATGACAAGAGCAACAGGGTATTTAAATACTGCATAATTTGCCATATGCGGAACTGCATCTGCCACCAACATTAGGAACGCATTACCAAAAGTCATAATCAGCAGAGTAGAAATCAGAGCATAAATACCGCCTTCTAAGGTCAATATCTTCCTGATCTGCTTTTTCGTTGTTCCGATACTTTCCATAATGGCAAATTCATTTTTCCTTGCCACCACACCCGTCAGCATTACATTGACAAAGTTAATCAAACCGATGACAATGAGCAGAATTGCGGCACCGTTTCCCAACAAGCTTAAAGAGTAGTTCATCTGTTCAAATAGTTCTTTCTGATTAACAGAAGATCTAAGTTGCCATTCTGATCCAGTCAAGGTACTGTTGATCGCCTGTAATTCGCTGTCAATTCGCTCTAAATCGTTGAAATTCTTAATGTCAACACCGATTGCCGAAATGATCGGTTCTTTCGTCAGTCGTTCCATACCCGCTTCGCTGACAAAGATGATATTCGGCACAATTTGAATGTCCTTGCGTCTGCCAATACCTTCTGAAAGAGTATTATCATAATCGTCATAGTAAAAAGCTCCGCCAATTTTGAAATCAGTTGCCTTGCCGTCTGTACTGTCGGCAGTTAGTGTCAATGTTTCACCCACTAAAGCGGTATTAGGAGCGTTATATTCGGTATCTTTTCCTGCAATCGCTGTTTCGCCACGCTTAAATGCTTCCATGTCAATAGGCGTATCAGAATGCTCTGCATTGTATTCTTCCAGTACCCTGTCGTCTGGAAGTGTTGTAATATAGCAGCCGTAGTCACCGGCATCAGCATACCCTTTAAGTGCCTCTATCATTTGTTCATAGGACTGCCCTTTGGATTTATATCTACTGTCCTCATATTGGATTTTCATAAAGCCTTCTAAAGCGGTTTCATCAAAGTCAATACCTGCCCAGACTGTCTTTTGAATATCTACATTTTCAACACCGTCGATTTGCTTAATCTGTTCCACAAAATGTTCGTCGAATTGAGGTACTTCCTTGTTGAGTTGCTCAGGCTGTTCAAATTGAATATCATTGTATTCAAAGTTATAATCCATGTATTCCTTAATAAAGTTCTCAGCCGACATACTGCTTATAACTCCATTTACACCTAAAATCATAGTAATTCCCATGAACAAGGACATAAACACAAGGATAGCACGCTTTTTGTCACGGAATACATTATGAAATGCCATCACATACAGCTTGCCGCCATTGGTGGAATTCCTGCTTTTTGTTTTCTTCGGTGCAAAATTCTGAAACTTCAATGCTTCTATTGGCGATATTTTTGCAGCCGCTTTTGCAGGAGCATTGCAGGCAATCCAAACGGTTACCGCTGAAAAGATTACGGACAAAATATAGATAGATGGATGGAAAAACACTTCGGCATCCATCATCGACTTGCCCTGTTCAAAGCCCTCGTTCAAAACAAAGGGAACAATTCCAAAGGAAACAGCGGTGGCTAACAAAATGCCAATCGGGATACCAATGCAGGCAAACTTCACCGCCTGATTTTTTACCAGTGATTTAATCTGTTTTTGCGTTGTTCCAAGCGTTTTCATCAAACCGTAAAAGCGGGTATCCTTTGAAATGGATATATACAAAACATTGTAAATGAGCAGATAACCGCTGCCAATGATAAAGAATACCAATAGGATTACCATTGCGATAACTGAACCGCTTGATGATTTCATGGAAACCGCACCGCCGAAAGATTGATTTTCATTCAACTTTACATCTTTTTGAATACGATAAAAATCATCGGGCATTTTATTCAGAGTCAAAGAAAGAACACCGTCCTCTGCTATTGTATAACCGGCGTTTTTACAATAGCTTTCTGAAACAAATCCCATTCCTGTACCTGTATAGGAATGAAACCAGCCGCTTAATGTGAAGTTTTTTTCCTGCTGACCGTTTTTATCATAATAGGACAGAGGGATTTCCATATTCAACTTCGGCTCTTTCATTCCAAGCTGTGAAAGAGCATCCTCCGACAGCATAATTTCATTTTCATCTGAAGGATATTTTCCTTCTAAATCTTTGATTGCTTCTTTATAGTGTTTATCCCATTCAGTAGTGTCGTAATACAAAAGTGCAATAGAAAGCTCACGCCCCTCGTCGTTCTTCTCGGCAACCGAGCCGACCATATACTGCATACCGACGGTTTTGACATATTCCAAATTCTTAATCTGCTGTTCCTGCTTTTCTGTCGGCATCGCAAGAGACGCATTAGCGGTCGTGCCTGCGGTACGCACCTGCATTAACTTCATATTTTCCATATAGTTAATGCCCAAACTAAACACGGTAGTAATCATAAAGGTAGTAAGAACGATCGCAAACACCGCAAACAGGTTACGAATACGGTTTGCTTTCATCATTCCCTTTTCTACTCGCTTAACTGCTTTTTTATTTCGGTTAGCGTGCATATCTGACACCTCCCGAAACAACCTTGCCATCCTCAATGCGGATTGTGCGATCTGCCATTTGAGCGATTTCCTCATTGTGCGTGATCATAATGGTGGTTTGGTGGAACTGACGGCTGATCGACTGCATCAGCAAAATAACATCCATACTTGTTTTTGAGTCCAGATTTCCAGTCGGCTCATCCGCAAGGATAATGGCAGGCTTTGTCGCAAGGGCACGGGCAATCGCAACCCTCTGCTGCTGACCACCTGAAAGATTATTCGGCATATTCTTAAGCTTTTGTTCCAAGCCAAGAGTATGGATAATCTCTTTTACAAATCTTGTATCGGTCTTGCCACCATCGATCTCAATAGGGTACACAATGTTCTCATACACATTAAGAACAGGAAGCAGATTATAATTCTGAAAAACAAAGCCAATGTTTCGACGCCTAAAAATCGTCAGTTCCTCGTCTTTCATTTTCAACAGTTCTTTTCCTCGGATAGTAACACTACCAGAAGTAGGACGGTCTAACCCGCCGATCATGTTGAGTAGTGTAGATTTACCGCTGCCTGATGTACCTATAACAGCAACAAATTCGCCTTCCTCTACGGAAATGGATACCCCATCCAAAGCATGGACTTCGTTTTCTCCGCTTCCGTATATCTTTCGTAAATCTTTTGTTTCAAGTATTGCCATATTAAAACCTCCAAATTTCTGTTTTTATTTTGTAAGTTCAGTATAGCAACCACTTCTTACAATCTCATTACAATCCAAACTAAAAAATAACAGCATCTCTTTTGTTCCTACCATGCACTTTTACGAATTGATTTCTTTTTTTAATGAAGCAATCCACTCCTCTATTGCCTCTGCCAATGTGTATTGTTGCTGTAAAACTGCCATACCCGTAACAGGAATATCTTCTTTACTTTTTTTCAAAGCAATATTTTCTTCCAGATATTTTTTCAATACCTCCATACTGCTCTCAATATTATCCAGACATTCTTGCTGTCTTTCTCTGGGCATACTGTCCAGATTTACAATGACAGCATTAAAATCTAAAAAAATGTTTATCGGCTTACAGGATATTTCAAGCATCAATTTTTCAAACTGCTGTTTCCCTTTTTCAGTTAAAGAATACACTGATTTTTCTGGCATTTTACCCTCTTTTTCAATATGACTTGAAATATATCCTTTTTCCTCCAACTGAATAACCTTTTTATAAATAGACGGGGTACTAATTTTTACCCATTTTGAAATATTGCGGTACTCTACCAACTTTTGAATGTCATACGCACTCAGAGGTTCTTTCTTTAACATTCCCAAAACAATTAAGTCAATGGTCGCCATATCAATTTCCTCCTTTACTCTCTTGACAACTACTATAAATTATAGTAGAATACCACTTGCGTTTCAACTACTATAATTTATAGTAGTATATTTTATTCTATTTGTCAAGTGAAAGGAGAACGAACACTATGGACAATCAAAACAGAAAATTGGAGTTATTGGGCAATGCTCCAATCCCAAAAGCCCTTTTAGCTATGGGTATTCCAACAATGATTGGTATGCTCATCAACGCCTTGTACAATCTCGTTGACGCATATTTCGTAGGCGGATTAGGCGAAAGTCAAATGGCTGCCATCTCAGTTGTGTATCCACTCGGTCAAGTAGTCGTCGGCTTAGGATTACTTTTTGGCAATGGGGCAGCATCCTACATTTCCCGATTGTTAGGACAAAGAAACAAGGAACAGGCAAACAAAGTGGCAAGCACTGCACTATATAGTAGCCTTGTTGTCGGTGCAATTATGATCGTTTTATCAATCATCTTTTTGAAACCCATTCTAAGACTTTTAGGTGCAACAGAAAGTGTCCTTCCTTATGCGGCTACCTATGCTGGTATTTACATTGTTTCCTGCATTTTCAATGTTTTTAATGTTACAATGAACAATATCGTGACAAGTGAAGGAGCAGCAAAAACTACAATGTGTGCCTTGTTGTTAGGTGCAGTCCTCAATATCGGTTTAGATCCATTATTTATATACACTTTTAATTTTGGTGTTGCAGGAGCTGCTATTGCCACAGCAATTTCTCAGGTAGTATCTACTCTTGTGTATCTATTTTATATATTCAGACAAAAAAGTGCTTTTCAGTTTAGAATAAAGGACTGTACCTTTTCTAAAGAAATTCTATCTGAAATTTTCAAAATTGGCGTTCCGACACTTGTATTTCAATTATTAACAAGTATTTCTATCTCTCTAATAAACAATGCCGCAGGTAATTATGGCGATTCAGCCATAGCGGGAATGGGCGTTGTTACCCGTCTTATATCTATGGGCAGTTTAACAGTATTTGGTTTTATCAAAGGTTTTCAACCGATTGCAGGTTACAGTTATGGGGCGAAAAAATTTGATCGTCTGCGTACTGCAATCAAAATTTCCATCTTATGGTCAACTGTTTTCTGTGTGATCGTAGGTTTATTATTCAGTCTGTTTTCTACGACTATTGTTTCACAGTTTACAACTGGAAACACAGAAATGATTCACATTGGAGCTTCCTCTTTAAGAGTAAACGGTATTACATTTATGCTGTTTGGATACTATACGGTATATTCCTCTTTATTCCTTGCTCTTGGAAAAGGAAAAGAAGGGTTTATTCTTGGAGCTTGCCGACAAGGTATCTGCTTCATTCCCGTTATCTTAATTTTTCCATTTATATGGGGATTAAACGGTATTTTATATGCACAGCCGATTGCCGATGTTCTCTCTGCACTTATTACAGTATTTATGGCAATCCCTTTGCATAAAAGTTTAACTGTTGCCGAACAGAAAATGAAGATAACAACTTCTATCCCCTGTGACAGACAATAAAATCAAGCATAAAAGTAGTAACAGAGCCGATGAACTGTGAAACATTTCTCAAGTTCATCGGCTCTGCGTCTTTGCGTCTGGCTCTTTGATGACAGTTATTTGCAAGTTCTTTGCATCAATTAAACTTTCCTGTTTACATTTCGGACAATAAAGGGGGAAGTTTTTCAATTCCGTATCTTCCCTGATTTTGTCACGGGTTTTATTGCCACATATCGGACACATTATCCATTCTGAATTCATAAATTATCTATAATCCTCTATTCTATATTGTTCTACAACTTCATTTCCTAAAAGAGTTATTGCCTTTTGGGGGCATAGACTAATACAGCGATAACACATTGTACAGCGATCATTCGACACAACTTTCTTATTTCGTAAAATAAGATTTTTCATTGGGCATATAGAAACACATTTTCCGCAACCAATGCAATTATTGTTAATCTTCAACTTATTGGAATAACCTTTTGTTTTTTTATAAAACCAAAGCCTTTGTCCCAATAATCCGATGATATGCGAAACCAGCGTAATACCTTCTTGTGGATAATCTCCATTTATAATCTGCAAAGCCACTTTCTCGATTTTTTTATCTGCCCGTGCTATAATACAACGATTTTCATCCATTGTCTTTTTTAATAACTTGCTGTCACAAACAGAGTCTGGCATATGAATGTGTATTCCACCCAAAATAGTTGCCCCGTACCTTTTTAACATTCTTGTCGTGCATCCCGCACCATCACCACTAAAAGCCCCCATTGTCGCAATGCACAGTATTTTCTTGTTTTTCCAGATGTCAGCATTCTTTTTAATAAAGTCACGCACCATATATGGAGCATTAGAAAACTGTGTAGGATACCCTATGTAAATCTCTTCGTTTTGTTGAATTGCTGAAATAGCTTCAGGGCTTTCCATAGGAATAGCTTTTGCAGATGAATGAATAAGAGATACCAACTTTTCAATGCAATATTTTGTGTTACCCGTACCACTTAAATAAATTCCAACCATAAATTCTCCTAAAACTCACAACTAAATATTCCGATTAAATCTGTCAGTTTATCTTCCCATTTGTATGCGTAATGAACATTCTCCATCGTTGCAAGAGTCGTAAGACCTTGCACATAAGCAAATAATGCAACTATCAAATCTTCTTTTTTGCTTTGTGTCATATTTGTATCGGCAAGTAATTTCAACACCTGTTCTTTGTAAATCGCAAAGGGCTGATAATTGCTTTCCCTACCACTGCCAATATTCAAATCAATTTGTATATTTCCTTGCTGAAAAAGAAAGTTAAAATATTGCGGATGGCTTATAAAAAAGGAAATATATGCTTTGCCAAATTCTAATAAAAAAATAGGTGTCCCTCTATATTGGGAAACTGTATTTTCGAGTACCTCTGTAAACTTTTTCGTAATATGTAATTGCATTTCTTGAAGCAATTCTTCCTTGTTAGAAAAATGACTATATGGTGCAGCGTGACTTACACCACAAGCTTGTGCCACCTTACGGAGAGAAAGTTGATTTATTCCATTCTTATTCACTAATTCAATTCCTTTTTCTATCAAATCATTTTTCAAATTTTTATGATGATAAGGCTTCTTTTCCATACACACCCTCCAATCTTTACAGTGTCTATATTATATTGAAAAATCTTTACGCTGTCAAGATTTTAGATGAGGTTTCACTATAAATACTGGTTTAATGATTGTGATTACTCACAAATTCATTAGCTCTTTAATAACTATTACAAAATTGATATTTTGTAACATACTCAAAGTCATTATTCTCAACGTAATATACTCTATTTTCATTTACTGAATATACAAAGGAAACTCTTGTCGCCCATATTCCTTCCTGCTTCACAGATTTTAATATCTGGAATGCTTCAGCAACGGAAAAACTATCATTACAATGCTTAAGAAGTTCGTCAGCTCTTTCAAATCTATCATCATCAGATACAATATATGGCTTCGTTATTTCTGGACTTAATATAGAATAGTTGGTTATGAGCGAATATTGGGCTTTCTCCAATCTATATCCTAATCCAGGCTCTATTATTAGTACACGCCCTTTTTTATCTGATAACATAGCCTGCATAGTAGCATCTGGAGCATATACAATCCTGTTATTTTGCACGATATTTAATACATCATCAAGAGTAATTACTCCTTTGATAAAACTTTCTGTCAACTCTGAAATAGTGCGACACTTTGGAGCGTTGCTGTATTTTCCTTTTTCATTTCCATTTACATAAAGAAGCGTACCGACATTACCGTTCTTATTTACTCCGTGAAAAGAATGGTAACTACTATCAGGCATTTTTATACCAATATAAAATCTGTTCTTTTCTTTAATAATTTTATGAGTCCAAACAGAAAGATCTATGTCAAAATTAAATCCAATAATGGTGTCTTTTCCATTATAAACAAATCTTGTACACATAACTAAACCTCCATAATACGATCCACACATCCTGCTTGAATGGCATCAAGATTTAGAGCAATCTTTTCATCTGACCAATTCCACCATTGAATATCAAGTAATGTATGGATTGTTTTGTCATCAAAGCGTTTTTTTATCGGCTTTGCAGGGACGCCGCCAACTACAGTATAAGGTGGAACATCTTTAGTAACTACAGCACGAGTGCCAATAATCGCTCCATCACCAATCTTAACTCCTGCAAAAATAACAGCTTCATAGCCAATCCAAACATCATTGCCAACAATAATATCACCTTTATTGTCCCACGATTTAATAACATCTTTTTTGTCAAGTGCCCATTCTTCAAAAAACAATGGGAATGGATAGGTTGAAAGTGATGACATGGAATGATTTGCACTATTAAACAAAAACTTTGCACCACAAGCAATAGAACAAAATTTTCCGATAATCAACTTATC
Source organism: Desulfotomaculum sp. OF05-3 (assembly GCF_003435535.1). Lineage (NCBI taxonomy): Bacteria > Bacillati > Bacillota > Clostridia > Eubacteriales > Desulfotomaculaceae > Desulfotomaculum > Desulfotomaculum sp. OF05-3. The sequence continues at coordinate 24,851 of NZ_QWGO01000028.1, forward strand.
GTGATTTATTGGATAATGATACAATACATTATTCTGTTCAAACCCCTTTGGATCATTAACAAAGTCATTGTACATCGTGTAATCCCCGATTTTTATATTGGGATTTGTAATCACATTTTTTAAATAAACTGTTTGTGTATCTCCTGTTCTTGGATAAATCTTATTTGAAATAGGCATTTTGTAATCCTCCTTGTGTTATACATTATAATTTTATCAATCACAAAAATGCTATTCAATGCACTAAACAATACAGCTTTGTTTAGTGTAAAAAAGAGAGCTACTTTCTCAGCAGCTCTCCTAAAATTATCTCTGATATATAATTTTTCGTATAGCAGATACCGAAAGAAAATATCGTTCAGCAAGCTCCTCCACAGAAATACCGTTATCATATTCCATAATGATAGCAGCATTGCGTTTTGCAAGTTCTTTTCGATACCCAGATAATTCACCCCAAGGTTTATGTTGTTCGTCTTTAGCAGGAATATAAATATATTCTGCCTGAACATACTTTTGCAATTCTTCGACCAACATATCAGGAAGAATTGCATTTGCATTAATGTATTTCATGTAGGCTTCCTCCTTGATTGATAAAGTCAAGTAGCAAAGCCAGATATATTTACTTAGCGACTATGAATACTCCTTGCAAATGTCGCTTAACTTACTGGCTTTGCAAGGAGAAAAGCATCATTTTTCCTTTTTTTATTGATACACATATATCTCACCGTCCCATTAGTATCTTGTTTCTTAGCATATCATATTCGAGCATATAATTCAATTATCCATATTCTTATTACGCATTTTAATTTCTTGAAACAAGAAATATTATCTCCTGTTTTGAGCAATCTCACTTTCTTTAATAAGAAGCCACATCTCTGTAAAATATAGAAATATGAAGTATCAGAGGATAGGTGGTGAGTAAATGGACGATAGAAAGTGCAATCTGGACTTCGATTTTACACCGATAGGTCAAGCTATCAAGAAAGCCCGCAATACGGAACATATGACAAGAGAAAATTTAGCAGAGCTGTTGGACTATTCCGTGCGTCATGTACAGTCCATTGAAAACGATGGGCAGTTTCCAAGCATTCAGCTATTATTTTTCCTTGCCCGACGATTTCACATCTCACTTGACCAGTTCCTTTTCCCAGAGGAAAAAACGGTAAAAAGTTCTACACGCAGACAGGTCGATGCCCTGCTTGATGAGCTTGACGATAAAGAGTTGTCGGTTATTGAAGCTACCGTCAGAAGTCTATGTAAGGCAAAAGAGCCAGAGGAATAAACCTCTGGTTTTCTTTTGCCCTTTTTTAATATGCAGGGATACCATAACCGTAGATTACACTGCTTCCAACAGGATAACTTCTCTGCTTACATTCATCCCCAGAGTTACCCTCAACAGTATAAACTGTACCATTTTCGCTTTTCTCCACGATCCCTGTGTGGTCGATTGTTCCATCTCCCTCCCAGTCAAAGAAGATGAGATTGCCTGCTGTCGGCTCATAATCCCGACCTTGCCATTGTCCATTGTTCCGAAACCAATTCACACCATCCGAACAAAGGGAATATTTCGGTATAATTCCGCTTTCCAAATAGCCGCACTGCTCGGCACACCAAGATACAAAGCAGGCACACCATTCCACACGGCTGTCAAAACCGTACCACGACCAGTAAGGCTCACCGCCCACATTGCCAAGCTGTGTTAAAGCAACCTCTACAATCGCCTGATTGCCACCGCTTGTAAATGCCCGTCCGTATGGATAGTAACGAAGCACATGAGCAACATACTGCGTATCGCCATAGCTGTCCCATCCCAAGCGTTCTGCCTGTATTGCGGAAAATTCTACGGCATTTGCATAGGAATATCCTCCATAGTTATTTTTCGCCCAAGATATATAGCCATTTCCAAAATTATAGCCCTGCAAAGCAAGTTTAATATGCTCCATATCTACGGGGTTTTCCACCTCTGCCGCATTTAAGCAGTCTGCAAGATTTTGAATACCCACATCAATCGAATACTCTGGATCGGTAATTCCATTCGGGGTGTTGGGATACCTCGTGTTATATCCACACTCCGAAGCCTGCATCGGGTCATTTCCACGACCACCCGATTCCTGCATCATAACTGCCTTGATAAGCTCCACATATTCGGGAATACCGTGTTGACTGGCATACTGGCGTATCAATGGATCATAGGCTTCCACTTCCGCACTTACAGGAGTATAAGCGTTGCTGTTACCTCCGCCGCCAAAGAGGGACACGGCACAGCCAAGCAATACAACAATCAAAATTATAATTACTGCAACCCAACCACCTGCAACAATGGCGGCAATCAATGCTTTTGTACCCGCTATAATCGCTTTTACTGCTGACACGGTAGCTTTTGCTGTCGTTTTGACCGCAGCAGCGGACGCTTTCGCCGTGGCTCGTGCCGCCTGTGCCGCTTTCTGGGCAGCCTTGGCAGAAGCCTTTGCCGCTGCCTGTGCAGATTTAGCGGTGGTCTGTGTTGTTTTAATGGCAGCTTTTGAGGTTGCCTGTGCAGTCTTAACTGATTTCTGTGTCGTCTTGACTGTTCCTTTTGCAGCGGTTTTAATTGCATTTTTACTGTTTCGGGCAGATTGCTTTATGGTCTTTTGTGTCTGTCTTACCCCTTTCACACGCTGAACAGAGGTATTAGACGCAGAAGAACGGCTCACCGTTCCGTAATGGAATTGTGAGCCATTCTGTCCTGCAGCATTTGCCCTTTGGCTTTGGACTGTTTCCATCATCCTTTTTTGCTTGAACTCAAAAGCCTTGTCCTTCGCCTTAACAATGTTCTCTTTCGTGGTGCGAACGCTTTTCTGTCCCTGTTTGTCAAATTGATAGACACCCTCAGCAGTCACACGCTCAGCGGTGTGGGACACCTTATCAGCAGCATATTCTGTGGCAGAGTTTTCCTCCGCATAGCAGCTCTGCTCTGCTTTATCCTTTGTCTTGGTATAAGCAGATTTCATACGCTCCGAAGCAACAGCAGCCTTATCAATGGTCTTGATTGTTCCTTTGACCGCATCTCTGGTTTTAATCTTCGCCATACAAAACCTCCCTTCCAAGAATACAGCACATCCTTTGAGATTTTGCGGTCACATTAAACAACCTTTTTTGCCACAACCACAAGCCTGCCATTTTGAGCAGAATATTCACAAGTCGAAAGGGTAATGAGCTTATCTCCATACTCAGCACTTACTCCCGTATCATAAAGAGCAAGTTCCTTACACTTGGCAACATATTCCGCAAAAGCTTCTTCTGTTTCTGCATTTACAAAATCGTAATAGCGATAACCCTCTGCACTATATGCCACAGTCTTAAATACCGCCACGATTTCATATTCTGCCTGCTCGGTCAGCGTATCAAACTGAATGGTCTTATGCTTTTCATAAAAGCTCTTGGACTTATAGCTTTCCAACGCACCAAACATCTTGCCGCCTTTGATGTGGTGTCCGTAAATGATCAGGTTATCGCTATTTAAGATGTCACAATTTTCCTGAATATACGGTACACCCAGATCGCTGTATTCTTTTTCAAAATTTCGCTTGAGATAAAAGTTCGGATTGTTCTTTGTCTGCATGACAGGATAATTGAGCTTTGTTCCATCAATAGCGATCCATCCCACCATATCTTCATTCTGCAAATAAAGTTCTCTATACTTTGCAAGAACATCCTCGCCCTCGCTGACAGGCGTATCCCCAGAAGCAGGCTCACTTTCGGGAGCTTCTTCCACCACTTCGGCAATCTGTTCAAAGGCTTCTGTCTGTTCCTCCACCTGTGCATAATGATGATAGATGTGAAAACCGCAAAAAGCCGCCGTACCAAGCAGGCACACGGCGGCAGTCAAACAAATCTGTTTCTTATATTTCTTCAGATAATCTTTCATAGGCTATTCCTTTCTTCATTCCTGCCCTGTTTTCTGGGCATCGTGGTACACCCGCAGGGTGTTTTCTTTAGCGTGTATGGTCGTTCTGTTTTTGGGGCGTATGAAGTTCCCTGCAATATTCTGGGTATCGAACCTTAATGCCCTCCATAAAATACGGGGCGAACTCACAGCAAAATAAATCTTCTGGCGTAAAGCTCGTTTCCCGACCTTCCTCTACATAGTTGTTCCAGAGATTAAAGGCAAGGTGGCAGACCTTGACCGTTCCGCTTGTCTGCCACCCTCCATACATCCCTTCTGGTTCAATACAGTCTTGCTTAAAATCAAACATCTGATTGATATTTGCCCTTGTTTCTCCTGCAATGCCCATTACATAGAAAAATGCCCTGTGATAACAGTCGTTGACTTTACACTTTGACATCATTTCCAGAAAGAAATCACGATGCTCTTTCGATTTAAAAATAATTTGTGACATTCCTCTTTTCTACCTCCTTAATTCGATTTTGTGCAATTTCAAAATACGCCTTATCAATCTCCGCCCCCAGATAGGCTCTCTGGGTTTGTATCGCTGCTAATGCTGTACTGCCTGTTCCCATAAACCCATCAAAAACCAACTCGCCCTGTAAACTGGAAATCTGTATCAACCACGATAAACACTCCACATTTTTTATCGTTGGATGATAAATCTGATGCTGTTTTTGCCATACGGAATTATAGGTCGCTTTCGGATATTCTTCGCCAAACCAACAGGCATTGAAGCGTGTCTTATATTTTTTACTTCGTTCTCTGCCTGCATGGTACTGCGTTCCTTCTTTTTTCCTATTCTCAAGAAGTGTTGTATGCTGAAAAGTTCGCCGTCCTTTCTGGCAGAAAATAATCCACTCTGCATTATTGGCATAGCTGCCTGTTAAGTCGCCAATCCCTCCAATCGTACCTTTTTCCACGATCAGACAATTCTTTACCGTAAAGCCTGCCCGTTTCAAACAGTCATAATGGTAGGGATAGCAGTCAAAACGGGTAAAAAAATAAGCGTGGGAGTTCTCACGCAAAATGCGGTAGCTTTCCCTCGCAAACCGTTCATAATCTATCCCCATATCTCCAGTTAAAACAGCGTGGGGCTGCCTTGCAAAATGATTTCGGTAAGAGATACCATAAGGCGGATCAGTTAAAATGAGTGATACATAGTTATCGGGAATTTGTGCCAACAACTCCATACAATCGGTATGATAAATTTGATTACACAATCCCTTTCTTTCCACCTGTGCCTGTAAAAGCTCTCCGTCACCCATCCGATTAAACCTCTCCAAACTTGGTTGTCATCAGCCTGTAAAGCTCTGTATTTCTTGGGAACTTATTGACAAACGGTACAAGGGAGCTGCCTACCTTTAAAAGCCCCTGTCCTGCCCCCACATTTGTGATATAGCTCATCTGAAGGTCTGAGATATTCAGGAGTTTGGCAAGCTCAAGTCTGTCGGTGGATGCCTGATTGAGCATAATGATAAACTCGGAGTTTGCAAGCATTGTCCTTGCCGTATGGCTCTGTAACAGGTCGTCCACATTCTGGGTAATACCTGTACAGTAAGCACCGTACTTACGCACACGCTTCCAGAGGGTAAAAAGGAAGTTTGCACTGTATTCGTGTTGGAACAGCAGGTAAATCTCATCAATGAAGATAAAGGTGTTTCTTCCTTTTGCTCTGTTCTGGGTGATACGGTTTAAGATACTGTCAAGCACTACAAGCATACCAATCGGCTGCAACTGCTTTCCTAAATCAAGGATGTCATAACAGATAAGTCGGCTCTTTGTATCCACATTGGTATGCTTAGCAAAGGTATTCAAAGAACCGTCTGTAAACAGCTCAATGGCAAGGGCAATCTCCTGTGCTTCTGGCTCATTCTGCTTTAACAATTCCTCACGGAAGTCCTGCAAAGTCGGCGGTGTTCCCATATAGTTGCCCTGCTGATAATAGCGGTACACACTTGCCGTACAGCGGTCAATGATGGACTTCTGCTTTGCACCAAGACTGTTGCCGCCGATAAGCTGCTCGCACAGGGATAAAATAAACTCTGATTTCAGAATGACAGGGTTTGCACCGTCACCATAATCAGAGTTCATATCCATAGCGTTGATGTGGCTTTCACTTGTGGCAGAGATGTGAATGACTTCTCCCTGCATTGCTTTTACAAGAGGGGAATATTCTCGCTCTGGGTCAATAATAATGACATCCGCATTAGGGTCTGTGAGAATGATATTGGTCATTTCTTCCTTCGCCGTAAACGATTTACCTGCACCAGATACACCTAAAATAAAGGAGTTTCCGTTTAACAGGTGGCGGCGGTTTGCAATGATCATATTTTTGCTGATCACATTCTGCCCGTAATACACACCGTTCTCGTGATAGATTTCCTGCACACGGAAGGGGATAAATACCGCAAGGCTCTCTGTGGTAAGGGTACGCAGGGCGTCAATCTTGCGGACACCAAAGGGCAGGGCGGTATTCAATCCATCCATCTGCTGATATTTCAGTACCGCAAACTGGCACAGGTGCTTTCTGGCGGTAGTAAGAAGTGCTTCCGTATCATTGTCAAGCTGCTCTTTCGTTTCTGCCGTATGCACCATTGTCAAAACAGCAAACATCATCCTCTGGTCACGGGTCGTCAAATCGTCCAGAAATTCCTTGCTTTCCTTTCGCTGCTGTTCAAGGTCGTAGGGAATAACTGCGGAAAAGTTATTGTTCTGGTTTTGCTTTCTCTGCCAGTTTGTGATGTTGGTTTCCACACCCAAAAGCCTGTTTTCCACTTCTCTTACCGCTTCGTCCGTAGGAACAGGAACAACATCTACGGACAGCATCATATTTCTGTTCAGCTCACAAAGCTCTGCCACCATACTGTCTTTGATATATGCCGCATACTCACGAAGAAAAATCACACGCCCATATCTGTCGCCAATACGGAAGTAGTCCTTTTCAAACTCGAAAGTATCAGGACAGATATAGTCCTTAAAATCGTGACCTTTTCGCATACTCAAAAGCATATCAAAAGCAAAACCTGTTTCCTCGCCTGTACGGTAAAAATCGTGAAAAATACGGAGTTTTTCTCCTGCGTCAAGCTCCACACACTTTGAGCCAAGACGGTTAAAATGCCCGATCAGGTCAGCACCCACACGGGCAAAATAATTTCGGGCTTCTTCAATATTCTTTTTGCAGACAGATACCGTCACATACTTATCCTGCACAATGGCATTTGCACCTGTTGCCTTATCAAGCAGCATTTTGTTATATTCCTTGCGGTACTTATCCAGTCCATCGTCTGCCATTGGGATTAAGATCGTCTGCTCAAAGTCTGCCTTGTTAAGACGCCTGTTGTTAATGGTAATCTTCGTAGTCGCACCGCTGTCAAGGGCGTTGAGAAGTTCTGAATATTCAAGGAACATCGCTTCCTTATCCTCACGGCTTGCCACCGCATAGTTAATATCCTCAAACTTAAATGTCTTTGCATACTTGTTCTTTCCCACAAGGAAAACGCCGTCCTCCCAGATCGTCTTAATCGGGATCACCGATTGCACCGATTTGGGTACGACAAACTTTTCCTTATCCTGTTTAAACAGATTTTTCAATGTTTTAATCATTCGATACCTCCTTGCTCTTTTGAGATTTCTTTCTCTGTCTGCTCTTTTGCTTTCTGTGGATACGGATACCCAGAGCTTCTTTTTCGTGGATGTCAATCGTTTCTTTTAAGGCTTCATAGTAGAGATTATCTGGGGAAAACAACAGCTTTTTCGGCATGATAAACTCTGATTTTATCCACGCCCAGACGAACTGCTCCGCTGTCATCCCGTTGTACTTGATAAAACCCAACGCTGCAAAAGGCGAAGTTCCTAAAATACACATCCAGCTTAATGTTTCCGTGCCAAAGTAGGGACGGAGAAGAAAATACAAAGCCACCGCCACACCGCAGGCAAGGACAGAAAAAATGAACTGCCGCATCGACAGTCCAAAAAACATACTCTCCGTATAATTACGGATCTCCTTATTTATCTTGACTTCCATATTAGCACCATCCCTTCTTGACCTCTCCTGTCGCTATAAAAAGGATGCTGCGTTTTGGAACATAAAGCAATCCTGAAACAGCATCTCCTATTTCAAATATTTTGTTGTCGTCTGCCTTTTGGAATTTTCCCACCAGTCCTTTTTCAACAGGCAGATCGTATTCTTCTGACGCTTCAATCACTTCTCCGTTCAGTAAATGGATACGATAAATCTGGTAATATTTTTCTTCTTTCTTCATTTCTATCATCCTTTCCTTGTTGATAATTTTAGGCATAAAAAAATCGCCACCAACTGTAAGTGACGATTTCTGAAAGTTATTTTGTTGCTATCGAATGAGCCAACTGTAATCCTTACGGCAATCTAAGATATACTCCACATACACCGTATCATCTTGTATTTGATAGAGGACAAGATACCACTTCTCAATAAACATCTTGTGATATTTATTCGGTGTGATATAGGGTTCTTCAAAAAATGGAAAACGCTGCGGCATCTGGCAGAGGGAACGCATAGCGGTCATAATCTCTTTCTTTTTTGCCGCTGCTGCTTCTTTGTTGACCTGTGCCATAAAACGGATATGTGTTCCCAACATTCTCTTTGCCCTGTCAGAAACAATGACTTTGTATCTCTTGTTCTCTGTCATACGCTACACCTCTGCAATCACATCATCAAGGTAAGCGTCCAGTTCATCAAGCGTACAGCCAACTCTGCCTGCCATTCTATCTTCCTCTACGGCAAGCAATTCCTCACGCAGCTTCAGCATTTTCTCCCTGCGGTTATAAGTTTCAATATCCATAACGACTAAATCTCCCTCGCCGTTCTTGGTAAGGAAAATCGGCTCTGCGGTCTTTCTGCACATATCGGCAATCTCGTTGTAATTCTGGCGGATTGCTGCGGATGGTCGAATATTCATAACAAAACCTCCTTCTCGTATATTAGATAGTATTATTCTACCCATATTATACTCATTTCATACAACCAAGTCAATATGCACAGAAAAATTTTGCATTACAATCCCATCATCTCACGCACTACTCGGTCTGCCATTTTGACCGCACCGACTAAGATGAGCATATTAAAAATCAGCTCGCCCACATAACTCCACACCATTGTAACTGCCGCCGCATCAGGATTGACTACGGGCGGAGCTGCGGCAAAGAGGGAAAAGATAATACAGGCAAGCACAATGATTGCTCCCTCAAGGCAGACCGCAGAATAGCTCTTGATAAAACTCTTGCCTACACTCTGGCTCGGCTCTCCTGCAAATGCAGATAACGGCACAGGTGCAATGGCGGTATAAAGATAGAGCTTAAAAAACCTGCCGTACACCGACATAATCATAATGAACGACAAGACCGTAATAAACAGACCGCCGATCAAGGTGACTGCCCATAAGGGAATACTCTCGAAAAAGCCACAGTCCTCAACTGCTGTTACAATTTCCTGCGGCAATACCGTATCGGTTGCCGAACCAAAACCTGCGGCGTTCATTATGGTAGAAATCAAGCCTTGTACGATATTAAAAAGAGCCATCATCAACTCCAGACCATAAGTGACCGCACCTTTCGCAAGGGCAAAACGGATAAACAGCTTCAATGCCTGTTCGGGGCGTTTGACCTCTGCAAAATTGCCACAGGTACGCATTACGCCTACCACAAAAAACAGCACCAAAAGGGCAAGTCCGATCGCCTGCACCGCACCGTGGATACCGACGATCACATCCCATATCGTGCCGCCTTTGAACTGCTCTGGGGATTGGGTAATAATCTGCCATATCTCCGCTAACTTTTCATTCCAAGTGTTCAAAGCGTTCTCCAAATTCTGAACTACCCAGTTATCAGACACATCGATCACCTCCATTCTTTTTCTGTATCACTGCTTATTTCAATATCACTTTCCACCTCGTTTCCCCAAGCATCCCATCCCTCTGTCTTTTCACGGGCAAATAATTCCACACGGGGCAACTCCCCCATAAGCTCTACGATTTTCTCTCTTGCTTCTTCGGGCTTTTGGCTGTGTCCTCGGATTGGACTGATAAGAAACTGATGGACACGGTTGGAATTTCGGTGCGGTTTCCCTTTGATAGCAAGCAGACAGATTTCCGCATTGCCCCTTGTCCAAAAGCCCAGACCGAAAAACCAACCTTTTCCACTTTTATTCTGCTTCAGCCAGACAAAGGCTACTGTTTTGTACTGAAAGCCCCACGCCTTAATCACACGCAGAGCTTCAGGAAGCTGGGGAAAAGTCGCCCATAGAAACAAGACACAATCCTTTGCTGCAATCTCCTCTACCTTCAGCCCGCAAATATCTTTCACGCTCATTGTGGGATAATGATGTTCCGCAGCCCCCGACAACCTTTTCTGTTGGTATCGCCACGGTGGATCGGCATAAATGATATTGTATTTCTGGTTATTCTCTATTTTGTACCCTCCTTTCCTCCTGCGGTGCAGTTCCAAAGGAAACCGCACCGCAGGTATTGTCTTTTCTTTCTTCCTTACCTCAAACTTAACCTGTGATAAGGGTTAAAATCTCTTTTGCAAAGGTAATCACAACGCCGCCTGCAAGGGTCAGAAAGCCGTTTGCTCTCTGAGAGGGGTCGTGAGATTTCAGGGATAAACCGATCTGCACGATACCAAAGCCAAGCATAATCATTCCGACAGCCCTTACCAGACCGAAGATAAAGTCGGACAGGTTATTCACTACGGTCAACGGATCGCCTGCGGCAAAGGCAGTCACGGAGCTGCCAAGCACAACGGTCATCGCCATCACCACCATACAGTAAAAGCGGAAGCCTTTCTTTACCCTGCCTGTCATCGGCAGCTTTGTGTTATTCTTCTGGGTGTTGTTCTTCTGGGTGTCATTCTTCTTAAATAATCTCATACAGTAATTCCTCCTTAAATTTTGAATAATTCCTCTAAGTCCTCCTCGGACAGAAGCTCATAAGATGTGCTGACAGCCTGCACCGTTACAGCGTTCTTTGGAATATCGCTGTCAAACACAAGGGTTGCGACAGCCTGTGTCGGTTCGCCGTGCAGATAGGGCGGCATTCCTCCGTCCGTTGTCAGCTTTAAATTGGGGTGCTTTAAAATGTCATATTTCAAGTCCATCACAGGACGCTCCCCACGGATAAACAAAAGTGCGTAGCGGTTATCAAGCATACGCACTTCATCTGGGGTCAAAAGCTCACGCCCTGAGATTTGATAATTGGTGGAATAATTTCCGCTGCGACCAGAGCTTTTTCCATAGGTGTTCGTATCAATGGTTTCCTTTCCTAAAAGCTCCGACACATACTTATGGGTACTCTGTTCGTTGCCACCCAGATACAAAAATTCGTCACAATTACCGCAAATGCTTTCCCATTGCTTTTCAAATAAGGCTTTGAGCTGTGCCAGATTTTGCAGGATGATGCTGACCGACACACCTCTCGACCTCATCACACTCAAAATCTTGTCGAAATCGTCTGGCAGCGAAACATTGGCAAATTCGTCCATAATAAAATGGCAATGCACAGGCAGGCTTCCTCCGTATTTGTGGTCGGCAAGATAAAAGAGCTGTTGAAAAATCTGGGTGTATAAAATCGACACAAGGAAGTTAAAGCTCGTGTCGTTGTCTGGGATCAGGGCAAACAGAGCCACCTTTTTCTCGCCTAATGACGGCAGGTCAAGCTCATCGGTAGCGGTTAAAGCCGCCACACTCTCAAGATTGAATTTCTCAAGCCTTGCGGCAAGGGTGATCTGGATACTCTTTAAGGTCTTGGCACTACCAGAGTGGTAATCCTTGTAATACTTCACAGCGATATGGTCTGGGTTCTCCATTTCCAGACGGTCAAACAATTCGTCAAGAGGACTGATATAACTGTCATCATCCTCGTGGACTTCCCCTGCACGGAGTAACTCCATAACCATCGGGAAATTCTGCTCGTCCTTTGGTGCTTCGTATTTGAGATAGAATACCAAGGACAAAAGCAGCATACTTGCCGCCGTATCCCAGAACGGGTCTTGCGACTGGCTGCCTTTCGGGGTCGTTGCCTTAAAAAGATTGGTCACAAGCCTTTGCACATCGTTATCGTTCTTCAGATAGACAAAAGGATTGTAACAATGGCTCTTGTGCATATTGATAAGGTCAAGGACACGCACCTCATACCCTTTCTTTTCAAGCAACCCTCCCACATCTCGGACAATTTCTCCCTTTGGGTCTAAAACCACCATAGATGTGTTGCATTGCATAGCGTTGGGCTTGCAAAAGAAGCGGGTTTTTCCCGCCCCAGAACCGCCGCAGCAAAGAATGTTCAAGTTTCGGCGGTGCTTTTTCCCATCCAGACCGATACGGACATTCTGGGTCAGCAGCTTATTCGCAGACGGGTTCTTGTCTTGATATTTCTTGTTGATAGCACTTGCGTTGCCCCATTTTGCAGAACCGTGTTCCTCACGCCTGCGGTAGTTCTTCCGTGTAGAAAGATAAATGCCGATCCCCATCCCATAAACAAGCAAAAAAAGAAGGACAGTTTTTACGCTGTCCTCACACACCGTTATGTGAAACGGGTTGTTCATTGCTATGGGTAGGTTTTCAATAATTTCCACCAGACCGCCATCTACATACGGGGCGGTCAAGAGGGCAAACCACACGATGGGAAGAATACCGCAGACGGCAAGGATCAGGCTCGTTTTCTGATCGTTATCGTTCCTCACGGCACTTGCAGGGCAGCACCCTGACCTTTCTGCTCGGAGCTTCGGACACCTTGATAATCAGTTCATCCACAGGGTCGGTGGGGCGTTCCTCCTGTAACTGCTGTGTCCGCAAGGTGTTTAAGGCACGGATGACAATATTTTTATCATAAGCGTCCAATGCCAGATGGTAGCGTTCTTCTTTCATAAGCAGCACCTCGCCTTAGCGTTCCTGCTCTTTGCTTTTTGCAGGTTTATTCTTTTCAAGGCTCTTATACATCTCGCTTTGAATTTCTCCCAGAACATCACGCATAGAACCAAGCTCGCCTTTGAGTGCCTGTGCGTCCATTCCCTCATACTCTTTGGGGAGCTTATCGAAACGGAACGCCCTTGTATCCACACCGTAACGGGAACTGACCATATAGGCAACGCAGAACGATTTAAAATCAGACGCATCTCGGCTCTCGTTATACTTAAAATCAAAGACTGCCGCCGACACTTCCTTTGCCATACTCACAAAGAGCTGTTCCTCATTAAGCCCTGTCTTAATAAAAATGGTCTGCTGTCCGCTGTCATAAAAGGCAGGCAGTTCCAAATCGTCCACAGGCTGAAAACCAACAGGGCTTGCGTCAATCATTGCTGATACAAGCTCACGCATTCCCTTCTTTTCTTGTGGCGGCTGTCGGTTTGCTGCGGAAGTATCGGAAATATCATAAACTTCTTTTGCATTGTAACCGACTGCCTTTGTCCCGTCCTCACGAGTGTACTCTTTCCCTGGCTCAAGAATGATAACCTTCTGGGCGTCCTTATTTACATAGACACGGCTCTGCTTCCAAGCATTTTTATCCTTCAAAGAAGTCGCTTCAGGCATCTGGGCAGATACTAAAATCGCATTGTTGACAGAGTAACGGTCAAAACGCCCCTGTACCTCAAGATACTGCTGAAAAGCATCGCCGTCCGCAAGCATCTCGGTACAGGTGTTGTCAATCATTTCATAGGCTTCCTTACGCTGTGCCTGTTTTTGTGCTGCCCATTCCTCCTTATTAAACGGCTTACTGCCGCCAAATACATCGTAAATACTCATTATCTTGCTCCTTTCGATTTTTTCGGTTTCTTCCGTCTGGCAGGCTGCTTATGCTCTGTCTTTTTCACAGGCTGCTTTGCCTGATTGGAAGATTTTTCCTGATTGAGAGTCGGGGAAGTTTCTGTTTCCTGTTCCTTGCGGCTCTCTTTGATTTTCCGCAGTTCTTCCTTGACGGATGGTTTCTCCTTATTCAAAGTAGCCCCCTCTGCGGACTTGCTTCGCTTCTCTAAGGTAGGCTCGGACAGAGGGGACTTTTCTGTCTTTGCCACCGAGGGGTTTTGGGCATTGTCCTCTTTCTGGACAGGCTTCCCCATCAGGGCGTCTAATAATTGATCCTTCTGTGCTTTTTCCTGTACCCCGATGTCTGGCTCTGGCTGCCCTGTCTTTGCCGACTTACCGTCTTTTGTCTTTTCCGCTTCCTGTACGATGGTAGCGGTATCCACAGACGCCAAGCTGAAGCGTTCCACAATTCGGCTGATCTTCGATGCGTCCTCTGCTCTGGCAATCACATCCACAACCGCATTCGGGTCTTTATTTTTTCGGTCAGCCAATACACAGTAAAGAACCCCGTACCGTTTGGCTTCCTGCGTAAATTTTTTCAGGTCGCCACGCCTGACCGTAAAGACTTTCAACTCCTTGCCAGAACGGAGCATATTGGTAAGCCTTGACTTTCCTTTCGTTTTCTTTTCTTCCTTGAGAATGGTATAGAGCAGAATAGCGATATTCTTCGCCCCTGCCCCTGTAATTTTGGCAGCGACCTCAAAGCCCTCCAAGCTCATTCGGACGATCTGTTCTGCCGCTTCGCCGCCTGTGTTCATTCTTCATCAGCTCCTTTCGTTTGGTTTCCTGTTCTTCTGTCCGAATGGTCTGCAACTTCTCTTTTAAGACACCGCTTCGGACTTCGATGCCCTCACACAGTCTGACCTCCTTTCGTATCGTATTAAGCCGCCCTGTAATCTCGGAAATCTGAGCCTTGACCGCCTCTTTTTCTTCGCCGCTTGCTTTGCGGGAGAGGGAATAAAGTCCCTTACGCTTTGCGGTCAGCTCTGCCATCTCCGTTGTCAGAGAAGCCTTATATGACAAAAGCTGCTCTGCGGTGTCAATATGACAGCGGCAAAGCAGCCTTGTTTCCTTTGCGATCATCTCCATCTTCATAAGGTCGTCCTTCAAAAGATAATGAAGCTTCGCATAATCTTGTTTTCTGCCTTTTGGCAAGATGCCAAGCTTATAACAGTAATGAAGATACAGCCCCCGCAGTCCGCCTATCTTTCGGGCATTTTTCATTGTCCCTCGGACACGGAAAACCTTAACTTCTTTTGTGGACTTGGCAAACTGTGAAAATCTGACGGCATAGGAATTTTCCTTGATACGCTCCACAATGCGGTCATTGGTATAATCCTCGCCCAGCTTGTAAAGCCGTTTTGGTCTTTGCCATCCTTTCCCGATGATCGTCCAATACTTACGGTTTGGGTCAAAGTTAATGCGGTAGCCCATCTTTAACAGTTCACGGTCAAAGTCTTTCAGCGTAAACGACTTGCTGATGGCTTCGTCCACTGCCTGCCTTGCCACCGTATCTCTGGTAGGAAGTCCCTGCTTCTCCGCCTGATAAAGAGCGTAAGGCTTCTTCCTGCCGCTTGGCTGTTCAATCACGGACAGGGCATACTCACGACACAGTTCATCCGACCGCTTGCGGATCAGACGCAGATTTTTCTTGTTGTCGTGGTAATGCTTCCCGTCCGCAAAGGATACGGAATTTAACACAAAATGGTTATGCAGACAGTCCGTATTCAAATGGGTGGCGACAATCACTTGAAATCGGTCGCCCCACATACGCTCGGCAAGTTTCACCCCGACCTCGTGAGCCTGCTCTGGCGTGACCTCGCCCTGCTTAAAGCTCTGGTAGCCGTGATAGCAGACAATCTCACTTTCATCCTGCCATTGCCCTTTCGTTATCATCATTTCATCCCTTGCGGTGGCAGGGTCACAGTTGACGCCTGTGACAAAAAACTGCTTCTCCGTTTTTTCTCCGTTAGTAGCGTATTTCATCACATCACCTAATGCCTGCAAGTCTGCTTCCGTGTATTTGGGATTGACGGTCTTTTCTGGGTTTTTGGCGTAGTCGATAGGATGGTCAAGCCTGCCTTTCACATCCCATATCTCACAGACAGCCATTACCCCGATCCCTTTTTCGGAAGCAGATACTTCTTGCGAATGTCCATCTGGAACTGCCGCCACTTAACTGCTTCTTCCGTAAGCATCGGTGCATCCACAAAGTTCAGGGCGTTGGCTTTTGCCGCAAGCTGATTGACACGGTTGCCAATGGCAGACAGTTCCCGCATCATCTGGTAAAACTCTGGGACAGGCTTTTCGCACAGGCGGTAGCCTTTCACCATCGCCCTTAAAAACGCTTCTTTGGAACGCCCCGACTTTCGCACAAGCTCGTTAAGCTCATCGGCTTCCTCCTCCGTCAGCCGAAAGAGTACCTGCACATTTCGTTTACGCATCGGTCACACCCTTTCTGTCGGAGAGCCTTCCTATCTGCAAACAGCACATCAGCACAACACCTGTCAGACCGCCGACCATTGTGCCGATGATAAAAGAGATACACTCACTCATTCTTAACACTTCCTTTCCTTATTCCTGCCGTGCTTTACGGCATAATGGGATACCCTTGCGGTATTTCTTTTGATTGGGGGTATTAGGGGACTTCCCCTAACAAGCGAATTTGGTATCCGTCAAAAGATGGATAATCAAATTCAGTGCTTGGTAAGACCTGTCTTAGTCCTCGTACTCACACAGACATTCTCCACACGCTGGGCAAAGATACGGACATCCCGAACAATCCTCGTGGTTCATACACTCGGCCTCCTCTTCATCGGGCGTATCTTTTTCCTTTCCATCTTCCTTATCTACATCCTCAATCTTGGCTTCTCCGCAGACAAAATCTTCCTCAGAAAAAGAAATAAGGTCGGTGTCAAAGAGAATGATTTTGACTTTCTCCGCCGCCTGTTCGGTAGTATCTGCATAAACAGAAATGGTCTTTTCATAGTGTCCTGTAAGAGTAACTGCATATTTTTTCATTGGATAATTCCTCGCTTTCCTTCTTAAATTTGATGTTATTTTTAGTATCTTTCTGGAAATCATCATCCGACAATCAACGGGCATCCCCCCTTTCACGATGGTTTTTCTGCTGTCCGATACCCAGATAGGACAACAAAAAATCGTTGACATCCTTACCGACAGGCGGCGGTGCGTCAACGATCTCATAGTCTTTTTGCAACAATACTTTTAAGGCGGCGGTACACCGTCTGCCTGTATTGTCATTGTCTAAATGCAGATAGAGCGTTTTAATTTGCGTGTTTGCTTTCAAAAATGTGGATAGGGCAATGGGGATGGTGCTGTCTTTCAGCTCTTTCTTTGGCTGATACACCCCCGACAAAGAGAGTAGATTTTCTCCTTTGTAGTCCTTTCCCTCACATTTCAGATAAGTGGCATAGGACAGTAAATCAATGGCGGCTTCAAATAAATGCACCGAACTTGCAGGCTTATCTGCCAGAAGTCGGAACGAATACCGCTTGTCACTTCCCGAAGCATCCAGACGGAAGTTACCGCCAAGTCCTCGGTAGGCGGCGTATCTGGATACGCCTTTTTCATCCTTACCAACGAAAACAGCGTTGTGGTATCGTCCTGCACTCTCAAACAGGATACCTTCATCAATGCACTCCTGAATGATCTGCAAGTCAATTCCACGCCCGAACAGATAGTGAATGACCTGCTCATTGTTGGAATATCTGTCGGGTAAAAGCAGCACTTTTTCTTTCTGTTCCTTTGGAACAGGGGGCGGCGACACATAAGAAAACTCCCTGCCTGTCAAAATTTCAATGCTCTCCACAAAGCCAAAACCTCTGACTTTCATCAGATAATCAAGGGCAGATACGCCGCCAAAGCCCCTCGACCACCAATACCACTTGCCATTAGAAATCTTTAGGCTGTCGTGTTCGGCGGTACAATACACATTCGTTGTGCCTTTCACTTTTACAAGATTGCTCGGTTCACAGTCCCTAAGATAAGTTAAAAGGTCAATCTGTCTTGCCTGCTCGATGAGTGCAGGATCAAGAGGAACATAAGGCTTGTTACTTCTCATTTCTTTATTACCTCTCTCCCCAAGACAATATTTTTTCTGTCTTAACCATATAGTCTTTAAATTCTGTGATGGTCTGGCGTAAATCTTCCATATGGGTATAATCGGTTTCTAACCACTCATCATAAACCTCTTGTAACAGATTGGGCGATTTTAAGAGAGCTTTCGCCGCCTGTGGGGAATAATCTGTTTCCGAAAAACACTCGGCAATATCATTCTTCAATGTGATCTGATATGCTGCATCGTAGATTTCTTGCGGCGGTTTTCCTAACATTTCCTCCTGAAAAGCCGAAAGCTCACGCTGTACCTTGTCGGTCAGCCTTTGGTTCAGGGATTGCTTGTACTCCTGATAATTCACTTTTGCACCTCCTTGAAAATAAAATAAGCCGAGGGGATTATCGTTTGATAAACCTCTCGGCTATGTAAATTTAGTCCTTGTTTTATAGCATTTTAAATACAAACTCTATAACATTTAATGCATTAAGAATTTGTACACATTCAAATCTCTCAATATTTCTTGCACATTTCCCATGTAAAAGCCAATTACGGTTAATGTATGGTGGTTCACTCTTACTTTCAAATGTATATTTCCCATCTACAAATAGTCTATTCAAAAACTCAATTAAAGATGGATACATATCCAAAAACAAAAATCTCTTTGTAAAAAAAGAATTAGCTTTCAAAAATTCTTTATTTAAATGTTGTTCAAAGCCATCTTTGGAATATTTTTTTGAATACGACATTTTTCTTGGATAATTCATATAATCATTTATCCTCGCTTCTAACAATGCAACTAAATACATTGCAGCTGTCATATAATCTTCTCTATCATATGCTTCCATACCTTTATTATAATAACGACAATTAGACATTTCTATATAGGTATTTGACAAATTATTTTTGATTTTATTTAAAATGTTATTAGCATTTGCATCAAAATAATCTACGATATCACTTTCCTTTCCTTGAATAACTAATTGATACCACTCTTTAATTTCCCTTGGATTTGAATGTTGTGATACAACCCACCCTGCTTTTCCAACAGTTTTGCATAAATCAATTTCTGTTCCATATTTATTCATAAAATCTTCATGCGACAAATTTTCACTTGCTTTTGCTTCTAAAATAAATGTTTGCAATTCTTCCGAAATTGGGAACATTCTTAAATTTGATATTTTCTCCTGTATTATTTTCATCTGTGGAAGTATATTATTTAAAGGAAAATTACGAGTAATTTCATCTGCAACTTTTTGCATCTTTTTAGCCAATTGTTCATATTCTATATTTCTATTCTTTTCATTCATACCACACCTCAAACTATTTTTTTAATTATATATCAGTTTTTCCACCTTTATTTATCTCAATGTGATCTGCTGTTCAATTTTTTCTTCAACTTTTCCCTTTTTAAGCACATCATAAGCCTGTTTCAAATTGTCAACCGCTTTTTGTAATTCTTCTCGATATTGATTTTCTCCAACTGTTTCTCTGGCTTTTTCAATAGTTAATCGAAACTCTTGAGATGCATCTTTTAACTTTCCCAATAGTATTTGATACTGATACATCTTAAATAACAACTCTTGATAATGTAAAATGTAATCGCCTAAAAGGATAGCTTCTTTACCACTAAAAATAAACTTAATTTTTGTAGAAATTTCTTTGAGTTCCTCCAGTCTAATTAAAAATTTCTTATGATAAGGTTCTTCTAAAGGATGCGATATTACATCTACCATTTGTTCCATATAAGTATTGTTCGTCATCTGCATAAATATGAAATCTATTGATAATATTGGTTCATTTTCTTTAAATACTAATATTGTATCATTATTTTCATATAGTTGAATAAGCCCCTTAGCTATTAGGTACTGCTCTACTCTTTTATCAAACAGATGCTGCTTATTACTCAATTTAATCTGCTGTTTCGTTTGCATTAAGGCAATAACAGCAGCTACCACCGTTACTATCGAAAGCCAAAAATTCCAGTCTTTTAACATATTTATATCGATCCTCCAAATATTTAACCTTTATATGATTGTATCATATTATTTTATTTTTTTCTATTTCTTAACTATGTAAAAAGCGGCGTCAGCTTCACACCAACGCCGCCTTTCCTCAATCATTTCATTACAAAATTCCTGCTTTTTTCAGATACCCCACACCATCATAGCAGCCCCGAAAATAAACCGATTGCAGTTCCATATCGGTAAGCTCATTCCGAAGCTGCAAGGCTTCTACAAGTCCTGCACATTCTTCAGCAGAAAGTCCCTCCGCCTTATCCATATCAAAAATGTCCAAGATTTTCGGATATTTGTCATACAGGCTTGAGAGTTCTTCTTTCATGGCACGGTACTTCTCATTTTCTTTCGGCAGCTTGGCGATAACAGAGCTTAGATATTCGGAAAAGATGCTGTGGTACACATCTACAAATGTTTCAAACTGAAATTCCAAAGACATTTTTCCACCTCCGATTATTCAATCTTTTCCCATTATACCGCCCAAATAACGGCTTTTCAAATGTGCAAAAGAAGATTATCGCTCACGGTCAGCCGCTTTTCTTTCGGGTAGTTCATTTGTTTCCTCTGGCTCTGCATCAAGTACCGCAGGGTCTTTCTGATCCAGATTCAGCTCAATATTTAAAGCATTGAGCCTTTCCGTTTTCTCTTTCAGCTCGTCCTCAAAATCAAAAGGCTTCGCCAGTTCTTCCTTTGCATTTTCAATCTGCGATAAAATTTCCGTCCGTCTGGTCTTTGCCGCTTCCAGCTTATCGGGGATTCTGGCAAGCTCGTTTTCTATTCGGGTTAGATTTCCCAAAGCGTCCTCGCCCAAGTTGACCTTGTGTTTTGTCTTGCCGCACAAGTTCAGGCAATAATGGGTATTGACCGTATCATAGTAAATCTCCATCTGAAACCCTCGATAGCTGCCGATTTCTTTCGGCTGTGTCAGCGGATATTCCTTACAGATTGCAAGAAGCATCTTGCCTGCATCGGCTTTTTCTGTGTAAGTCACACCCTGCAAAGTCATTGGGCAAAACCGATCCTCGCCCTTTGGTTTATGCTGTTCAAGCAGGGGAACATCACACCCATAGGCAGAAATAAGCTGCTCAAGCTGTTTTATTTCTTTCGGAAAGTGCTGCAACACTCTGTCCTCAAGCTCATAATGCTGATTAAGGTAACTCTGCTTTAGCACCTTGAGCTTCGATACCTGCATATCCAAGTCCATCTTTTCTTTGAAACGCTCGTCCCCTGTGGCAAGCATTTTGACCTCCGCAAAGGAAAGGGCAACCTCATCCACATCTTCTGCGGAACGGACAGGGCTTTTGCTCGTCATGATCTGGCTGATAAATTTCTGCTTGCTTTCCACCAACTGATAGAGATAGGCATCAAAGGTCTGCTCCGTTACATAACGGTAAACCTCCACCTCTGGGAACATATTGCCCTGCCGTTCAATACGCCCCTGCCGCTGTTCCAAATCAGTCGGTCATTTTTTGCGGACAGTTCAATACAT
>NZ_QWGO01000029.1:0-34886 GCF_003435535.1 Desulfotomaculum sp. OF05-3
ATGTATTGAACTGTCCGCAAAAAATGACCGACTGACCTTGCCCAGCGCAAGGGCCGTATCGAGCGCCAGGGTAACCAGAATCCTCTTGTCCATGTGTACCGCTATGTGACCGAAGGAACCTTTGACGCATACCTCTGGCAGACGGTGGAGAATAAGCAAAAATTCATTAGTCAGATCATGACTTCTAAATCGCCGGTACGCTCCTGCGATGATGTGGATGAAACCGCCCTCAGTTTTGCAGAGATCAAGGCTTTGTGTGCCGGAGACCCACGTATCAAAGAGTGTATGGATTTGGATGTGGAGGTATCCCGCCTGAAGCTGATGAAAGCCGACCACCAGAGCAAGCAATATCGTCTGGAGGACCAACTGCTCAAATACTTCCCGGAGGAGATTGAAAAGCACAAAGGCTTTATCAAGGGCTTTGAATCCGATCTGGAGGTTTTGGCAGCGCACCCGCACCCGGAGGACGGTTTTGCTGGTATGGAAATCCGTGGCGATCTGCTGACCGATAAGGAGAACGCCGGCGCAGCCCTTTTGGATGCCTGCAAGGAGGTCAAAACCTCCGATCCGGTGCAGATCGGCAGCTACCGGGGATATGCCATATCCGTGGAATTTTCCGCTTGGAAACAGGAGTATACGCTCCTGCTGAAAGGACAGATGACCCACCGGGCAACCCTTGGTACAGACCCTCGCGGAAATCTTACCCGTATCGACAATGCCCTCGCTCAGATGCCCCAGCGTCTGGAGGCGGCAAAGGCCCAGCTGGATAACCTCTATCAGCAGCAGGCTGCCGCAAAGGAGGAAGTTGGAAAGCCATTCCTTTATGAAGAAGAACTGAGAAGCAAAAACGCCCGTCTGGTGGAGCTGGATACCCTGCTCAACATCGACGGAAAGGGACCGGCACACACCGAATCCGCTGTTGCCAAAAGTACACGGCCTTCGGTGCTGGATCATCTGAAACGCCCGGTGCCACCCCGCAGTACTGACAAGAAACCAAAACAACATGAGGAGGTGCGATAACATGAATACCAACGATCTGAATACAGCTCTTTATGAAAAGATGGCCGCTGAGCAGGACAAATACAGGGACTGGCTGAAAAGCCAGCCCCCGGAAGAAATCCTGCACCACACTTATGAGTACACCATCCGGGAGGACATCGTGATGGCGATGGAGGAACTGGAGCTGACCGACGCCCAGGCTCAGGCGCTTTTGGAATCTCCTTCGCCGCTGGAAGATGTGTACCGTTATTTTGAAAAGCTGGAGACCGGCTATATGGATGTGATCCGGGACAGTATTGAGAACCGTGCCGACGATGTGTGCAGAGCTAAAGAGGAACTGCGAACAACACCGGTCTATCCCCACTCTGCCGCCTATGCGAGAGAACATAGGGAACTGGAGCAGTACCGAGCTTCCAACAATGTAAATCTCCAATGCAAGGAGTCCATTGAAGCGGCGGTGCGGGAATACTTCGACGGAATGTATCTCAGTCACGATGCGGCAAAGGGTGTGATCGAGACCTATGGCATGGAGCGTGTGGCTTTGGTTCTGGCCAACACCGTCCAGCTTCAGGACTGGGATGGGCGCTACTCCCGACGCAATAAGGAATGGGCTAAGACCATTCCCAACGAGAACCCCGAAACCGTCCGTTGTGGTTATGTCCTGAACAGCCACCCTGCTGTGCTGGATGGCTTTATTGATCTGGTGCGAGAAGAACAGCAGCGTAGCCGTACTCAGGGAGAAAAACTGCAACCGTCCCGCCCCTCAGTACGGGATAAGCTCAAACAGGAGCTGCCTGCCCATAAGCCTGCCGCCCCGAAGAAACGGGAGCCGGAGCGATAACTATGGCAAAGCGTAAGCGGGATATGCAATTAAACTTTAGAGTTTCAGCGGAGGAGCTTGCTGTGATTGAGCAAAAAATGTCTCAGTTTGGAACCTCCAACCGTGAAGCCTATCTAAGAAAAATGGCGCTGGATGGGTATGTAGTCAAGCTGGAGCTGCCGGAGTTGAAGGAGCTTGTTTCCCTGATGCGCCGAAGCAGCAACAACTTAAACCAGCTGACCCGTAAAGTGCATGAGACTGGGCGGGTTTATGATGCTGACTTGGAGGATATATCCCAGCGGCAGGAACAGTTATGGGAGGGCGTAGAGGAAATCATTACCCAGCTTTCCAAACTCTTATAACAGGGATAGATACTCCATTTGCGGAGGGAGGAACGGCATTACTTCGCTGCTCCTCTCTCCGCTTTTTCTTTTTATCGGTATCCTTGTCTTTTGCCTGCCCATGCCGGATAATATGATTAGAAAAGATACCAAGAACGCTGCAAGGAGGAAATGACATGAAGATTTTGAAAGGGCTTTTGATGATTATAACTGCACCGGTCATTTTGGTTCTGACACTTTTTGTCTGGCTCTGCACGGGGCTGATCTACATATCCGGTCTGGTGCTCGGCCTGTTCAGTACCGTGATTGCTCTGCTTGGTGTGGCTGTGCTGCTTACCTATTCCCCGCAGAATGGTGTGATTCTGCTGGTCATGGCATTTTTGATTAGCCCGATGGGGCTGCCACTGGCTGCAATCTGGCTGATGGGTAAGGTGCAGAGTTTGAAATTTGCAATTCAGGAGTTGGTTTATGGATAAAAATACGCAAAACCATAAAATGCCAGACACCGTCTGTTAAATTTGGGAAAAGGAATTTTATATCCACGACTTTACTTTTGAACTAATATTGAATATAATATTAGTACGAAAGGAAGTGACATGATGGGACAATTTGAACAGCTGGATCAGATGCTAACAGCACAAGAAGGAATGCTGCGAACATCACAGGTCGTATCCTCTGGAATTTCAAAGCCGGTATTTTATGATTATGTGCGTTCACGAGATTTGGATAGAGTTGCACATGGGATTTATCTGTCCAAAGATTCCTGGGTGGATGCCATGTATCTGCTTCATTTGCGATTTGAACAAGCAGTATTTTCACATGAAACAGCTTTATTTTTTCACGATCTGACAGACCGTGAACCAATAGAATATACAGTTACGGTCAAAACTGGATGCAATCCAAGCAAAATGAAAGCAGAAGGCATTCAAGTTTTTACGATTAAAGCAGACTTACATGATGTAGGACTTACAACAGCGAAAACTCCGTTCGGGCATACTGTGCCGGTTTATGATATGGAGCGAACGATCTGTGATTTGCTCAGAAGCCGTAGCAGAATTGAAATTCAGACCTTTCAGGGAGCACTGAAAGCGTATGCCCGTAGAAAAGATAAGAACCTGCGAGCTTTAATGCAATATGCTGGGATGTTCAAGGTGGAAAAAATTTTACGACAGTATTTGGAGGTACTTTTATGATAAAAACAGCAAGGCAGCTTAAAGATTTAATACGAAACCTTTCCAGAGAAAAATCCGCAGATGCTCAGATTTTAATGAGGAACTACATGATGGAGCGTTTTTTGGAGCGTATTTCTCTTTCTGAGTATCGTGACAAGTTTATCTTGAAGGGTGGTATGTTGGTAGCGGCTATGGTTGGATTGGATGCCCGCTCTACGATGGATTTGGATGCAACCATAAAAGGAGCTAATGTTAATGTGGAGGATATTGAGAATCTAATTTCATCAATCGTAACTGTTCCGATTGATGATGGTGTTAAATTTCAGCTGAAAAGTATTTCGGAGATTATGGATGAAGCAGAGTATCCGGGGATTCGTGTCAGCATGAGTACAACATTCGATGGTGTAGTGACCCCTTTGAAAATTGATATTTCTACGGGAGATGCAATCACTCCAAGAGAGGTTCGGTATTCATTCAAACTTATGCTGGAAGATCGCTCCATTGATATTTGGGCTTATAATTTAGAAACTGTGCTGGCAGAAAAACTGGAAACCATTATTACCAGAACCACAACCAATACCCGCATGAGAGATTTCTACGATATTTACATTTTAGAACAGCTGCATGGAACCACGCTGAACCCGAAAATTTTACATGATGCGCTTCTGGCAACTGCTCATAAACGGGGATCGGAGAAGTATCTTAACCAGGCTGAAGAAGTTTTTGACGAAGTGGAAAATGATTCGGTTATGCAAAAACTTTGGGAGGCATACCGTAAAAAGTTTTCTTATGCTTCTGATTTGGAATGGGATGTGATTATGAAAGCAATTCGCAGGTTATATGTTCTTTGCGAGAAGGGCATCAGCTTATGAAAAAGCATGGACACTATTGTAAAGTTTGTGGTGAATACAAAGCCAACGAAAAATTTTCAGGCAAAGGTCATGCATCCCACATTTGTAAATCCTGTGCTTCGCTACCAGCAGAAACGCAGGCTGAACTGATGACACTGAATCGTCTTTTGAATCTTCCATGGAGGCTATCGAAAGAGCAGTTGTCCTGGCTGAAAAATCGACTAAAGGATAGGCGGCCTGATGTCCGTGCATTGGCGCAAGAGCAATATGAAATGAGATTTCCACCAAGACACTTAGAAGATGATGAGTTCAATTTTTTCGATGAAGAAAGTTTTATAGAATAGTGAAAGCGGTCTGCTATGGCAGGCCGTTTTCTTTTCGGGAAGGAGGTCTGACCTATGGCAACCACGAGAATCATGCCGCTTCATGTCGGCAAGGGCCGCACAGAAAGTCGGGCGATCAGTGACATCATCGACTATGTGGCCAACCCAAAGAAAACAGATGACGGCAGACTCATTACCGGCTATGCGTGTGACAGCCGGACTGTGGATGCGGAGTTCCTTCTGGCAAAGCGGCAGTACATTGCCGCTACCGGACGAGTGCGCGGCGCGGATGATGTGATCGCCTATCATGTGCGCCAGTCGTTCCGCCCCGGTGAGATCACTCCGGAAGAAGCGAACCGGCTGGGTGTGGAATTTGCCAAGCGTTTTACCAAGGGCAATCATGCCTTTGTGGTCTGCACTCATATAGACAAATCGCACATTCATAATCACATTATCTGGTCATCGGTCAGCTTAGAATATGACCGGAAATTCCGAAACTTTTGGGGCAGCACCAAGGCAGTCCGACAGTTAAGTGACACCATCTGCATCGAAAACGGACTGTCCATTGTGGAGAATCCGAAACCTCACGGAAAGAGCTATAACAAATGGCTGGGCGATCAGGCAAAGCCCTCTCACCGAGAGCTGCTGCGTGTAGCGATTGACAACGCATTATCACAAAGTCCTGCTAATTTTGAGGAGCTGCTGAGGCTGCTGCAAGAGTCCGGCTGTGAGGTATCAAAGCGCGGGAAATCGTATCGCCTGAAGCTCCCCGGTTGGGAGAAAGCCGCCCGAATGGACAGCCTGGGCGAAGGATATGGATTAGATGATTTGCAGGCGGTTCTCTCCGGGAAGAAAGCGCATACCCCACGAAAGAAAATAGTTACACAGGCAGAGACGCAGAAGGTCAATCTGCTGGTGGACATTCAGGCAAAATTGCAGGCAGGAAAAGGTGCTGGCTATGCGCGATGGGCTAAAGTTTTCAATCTGAAGCAAATGGCGCAGACCATGAACTACCTATCAGAGCATAACCTGCTGGAGTATGCGGTTTTGGAAGAAAAGGCTGCGGCTGCCACGGCACATCACAATGAGCTTTCGGCACAGATCAAAGCAGCTGAAAAGCGCATGGCAGAGATTGCTGTTCTGCGTACTCACATCGTAAATTATGCCAAGACCCGTGAGGTCTATGTGGACTACCGCAAGGCCGGCTACTCTAAGAAATTCCGGGAGGAACATGAGGAAGAAATTCTGCTCCACCAGGCTGCTAAGAATGCCTTTGA
This sequence comes from Desulfotomaculum sp. OF05-3, assembly GCF_003435535.1. Taxonomy (NCBI): domain Bacteria; kingdom Bacillati; phylum Bacillota; class Clostridia; order Eubacteriales; family Desulfotomaculaceae; genus Desulfotomaculum; species Desulfotomaculum sp. OF05-3. The sequence goes on from NZ_QWGO01000029.1 coordinate 5,784, forward strand.
TGAGATGGGCGTCAAGAAGCTGCCCAAGGTCAAAGAGTTGCAGACGGAGTACGCGAAATTGCTGGAAGAAAAGAAAAAGACCTATGCCGAGTACCGGCGTTCCCGTGAAGAAATGCGGGAGCTTTTAACGGCAAAGGCTAATGTAGACCGAGTGCTGAAAATGGAGGTAGAACAGGATGTTGAAAAAGAAAAAGACCACGGCCAGCGGTAAGCTGGTCCTGGTCAAAAGCGTTCGCAGAACGCGCAGCCACAGAATGAAATTCTGTGTTCAAAGGGGCTTGGGGGCGCTGCCCTCAACAAGCAGCTTGTGGCGAAATGGATAGCCACAAGCATTGCTTGCCACAATATGCTGCGCATAAAATGAAAAACTAACGGCGGGACGCTTACTGCCTCCTATCGTTAGTTTTCTGTGTTTAAGCGACTTATAAAACCAATCAGCATAATCAAATCGTCATCTGACATCTTTCTCATTCCGTCCAAAGCCTTCTTGATAAGCTGAGGGTTATTTTCCTGTGCATCAAAAAATTGAAGCGGTGTGATTTCAAAATACTCACAGATGTTGAGGAACTGCTTCATAGACGGCATAGAACGCCCAGAGGAAATCGCCTGAATATAGCTTCTGTTCTGCCCTAACTCCATGCTCATCTGATATTCTGAAACACCTTTTTTCAATCGCAATTCTGTGATCCGATTGCGGATAAATTCTTCGTCCATACGCTCACCTCTCTGCACTTTTAGCATAGCAGAAAGCAATTCTTGATACTTCGTATGTATTGTGTTATAATTTTATAATACAACCTTTATACGCATTATTATTTGCGTTATTTTTGCTTTATATGCGTAATCAAGGCAGTTATCAAGGGTGATTTATATGAATCAGTATGCCTGCGCCATTACCGGCCACCGACCAACAAGATTTTGCTTTTGATATAATGAGGAAGATCCCCTATGCCAAAAATTAAAAGAATGTCTCCTGGAGCAGTTTCGGATACTTCATGACGAGAAATTTGTCCGTACTTTTTTTGTCGGCGGTGCTCTTGGTGTGGATATGTGGGCTGGAGAACAGCTGCTGACATTGAGGGCACAAACGGGATACGAAGATATTAAAATTGTCATTGTAGTTCCCTTCATCGGTTATGACTCTAAATGGCCGGATCAGCGTAGACATAGATTGAAAAAGCTGATCCAAAACGCAAACGATTCCATTGTTATTTCACATTCTGCGGATGTTTCCAGTTATAAAAAAAGGAATTACTATATGGTCGATCATGCAGAGTACCTCATCGGTGTGTTTGATAATCAGAAAAAGCTGCGTTCAGGCACAGCACAGACAGTCAACTATGCCTTGCATCAGGGAAAAGTAATCACTCTGATCCATCCAGACACTATGGAGATAACAGCCCCTGCGCCTTAACAAATTCACAAAAATTTTTCATTAGCATTTCCAACAAAATATTTTCATTGAAGGGGTGCTGTGATATAATAAAATATAAAACTACGCTCAGAATAAATGGTGCCGCTATGAACAAATATATTGGACAGCAATTTGCTGCTTTAAGATACGAAAAAAATATTTTGGTTGTTGAAGAAACTACATCTGCTGGTGGATGCGGCTCCTTCAACGCGGCTTCTTCATGTCCTGCGTCAGCCTGTCTTTATGACAGTGCGGCGTGGGGCTTTTTTATTGCCTGAAAGGAGTATGAGAACATGAGTCTGAAATATACCTGCCCCAGCTGTGGAACCCCATTGGGTTATGAGGGATTGTGTTGGAAATGTAAGTGCGAGCAAGAACGGCAAGCTGCTCTGGCCTGGATGCCGGAACAAATTGTCGAAAAACAAAGAAACTTGATACAGAACATCCAGAGGCTGGCTGATATGGAGGACCCAGAGTTCGCCGACTTTTGGCAGCTGCTTGGCTACCATGATGCCATCACCCCGGAGATTCAGCGAGTGGCACTGGCCGCAGAGGTGTTCTGGCCCTGTGAGATCTATTATCATGCTCCCGCCGATGTGCGGGATGGTCTGATCCATGCGCTGTTGTCCGCAGAATATTCCAGCGCGGCCTCCAACCTGATGAGTTGCCTTGCTATGCAAGGAGATGACAAGGCAATGGAGACTCTGCTGGAGCTGGAGCGAAATCCCCGGCCCTGGCGCAAGGGCCTCTATGTAGACCCATCCAGCTATGCGCAGATCGGAGGCTGGACCTTCGACAAGGAGGGCCAGAGAATCCGACTGGGCTTCGATACCTGCTATCCTATGGTCAAGGGAACCACTGGCGAGAAATCTCCCGTCCGCATTGGCCGGGCACGGGAGGACACCTGTCCCCACTGCGGCGGGCGGATGGTGGATATTTTGGTGCTGGATGGCCGGGATGAGCGGCTCCGGTTCCTGGGGCTGGATGGTATCCTGACTGCCACCTGCTGCCCCAGCTGCGTGGGATTCCTCAAAGGCCCCGCCTTCAACCGGTTCGCTCTGGATGGCGGCGTGGAGGTCTTTCCCTCCGAACTCTTTGACGGCACGGAGAAGACGGATTGCTATGTCAGTCCCGAGGAGTACAAGGCCCTCACGGAAAATCCCTTTGTGCTGGGCGAAGCGCCCGTGCCCCTGTTTTACGGTGCGGCCTGCCAGGATGTGAACACGGTGGGTGGCTTTGCCAACTGGGTACAGGACGCGGAATATACGACCTGCCCCCACTGCGGCAAGCCCATGAAGTATCTGGCCCAGATTCAGTGGGATACGGTGTTTGACTGTGCGGAGGGCACGCTCTATGTGGAATTCTGCCCGGACTGCCAGATCGTATCCATGCAGCACCAGCAGACCTGAAAAAGTCGCACAGTATGAAAAGAGAAATACCAGCAGGTATTTGCGTAAGGAGGCGTCCACTATGTGCGAGCACTGCCGAAACATTCAAACATGGAGAAAATTTGACGCCCCAAAGGACTATCTGGCCTGTATTGCTTACATTCAGCAGTTGGTGTCGGAGGGGGAATTTGAACTGATGCAAGAGGAATCCACCTGCCTACTGGAGAAGGTAAAGACAGAGGATGGCTGGGCGGATGAAATCATGGCTCACATGATTAGGTGCAAGCACTGCGGCCAGATCTTCACCTGTGTGGTCAACACTTGGCGAGGCAGTGGACACTTCAAAAAAGGCAAAGCATGACACAGAAAAGGCGGTGAAATGATGAATCAGGCAGAAGAAGCAAAGCTGCTGGAGCAGCTTGAGCAATGGAATAAGAAGGACGAGTATTCCCGGTGTATCCGGGCCATTGAAGCCATCCCGGAACAGGAGCGGGGCTATCTGCTGACCGTCAAGCTGAGTCGGGCTTACAGCAATCTGGCGGTGCTGGGAGATCATGGAGAGCACGGAACCGACAGTGAAGTGGACGGAAATCTCATCCAGTACGCCATCCGACTGCTGGAGTCCGTTCGCACCCAGGGAGAGAACGATCCCTACTGGAACTCCCGGATGGGCTATTCCTGCCTGATGGCGTACCGCTCCGCAGCCACCGCCTATGAATACGCAAAATGCTGGCTGGCCCTGGCCCCGGATGACCCAGCCGCCCAAAAGCTGGTTCGGGACTGCGAGGAATATCTTGAGGAGGAAAAAGCCTTGGAAATAGATTTGAAAGAACGGGAGGAATTTATTCGGCGGGAAACTCCCGATGATGAAAAGGGGGTTATATGTAAATGAACAGCGAACAGATCACAGTATTTTTGCAAGAGCATTGGTATATTGCCTCGGTGCTCATCGGGGCCGTGATTTTAATTGGAGCGACCCGCAACTGGAACTGGCTCTGCGACCCCACTGGTACGCGGGATGCCCACCGCCACAGCAGAGGATACCGGCGGGTGGTGTTCTTTCTGTTGGGTGTCCTCTTGATTGTGGTGAGTATCTGGGGATTTGTGCTGAAATTGAAATAGGAGGAGAAAGACTATGATGACTGAGAAATATCCCACCTGGCTCATCGGCCATGTGAAAGAATGGGCGGAGAAGCGTTTGCCCACCGTGATACTTTGTTCCACCACCGGCAATGAACTGCTGGAGGTTTGGTATTACGGAGATCTGCTCACGGTGAAAGGAGAACCCCAATCCTATATCATAGATAGCGACGAGGCCCCCGGACTGGTGACAGCCCGTGACCCGGAGAGCGGCGAGGAGTTCGTCATCTTTGACGATGGACGGCATGGCTACGGCAATATGTTCTGCGATGAACATGATCCATCCGAGCTGGAGCACCGCCCCCTCAAGCGGTATGAGATCCCCGCCTCCAAGTTGGTGCTGGAGCTGGGGTACAGCATTGACTATGAGGACGAAAAAGAGACCTTTGAACCGGATGAGGCGGATACCGTGGAACTGATCAACGGTGAACGGATGCCGTGGGAGCAGGCCAAGCGGGACGGCATCGACTATATCGCCCTTTACTATGTGAACGAGAAAGGAAAACCAGTCCAGATCCTGGACGCAGAGCTGGCCTGAGTATACCGCAGCCAGATGACGGGATAAAGGAGGGCGACAGCGTGATCGGGACAGATGAAAACCGGGCGGTGCTCCATGTGGAGGTCATCTTCTGGAGCGGCAAACGAAAAATACCACCCAGCCTGGTCAGCGGAAAGTATTGTCCCCATTTTGTGGTCACAGGAACTACAGAATATTTGGGTGTATGCTTTCTGGACGGAACCGAGTGTACATTTGATACACCAGCTTTGGGAAATGCCCAACCCCTATATCCAGATACCATTGACTATGCCCCGCTGGAAAACAATGCGGAATTTTTGATCTATGAGGGAGCCAGTGCCGTTGGCAAGGGCCGGGTGCTGGGCCGAACCGTTCCCTATAAAGTGAAACAACAACGAAAGTAGGTGCCTTATGTACCAAATTGCATATATTGGCCGCTGGGAGACCCTTCCGGAAACGGCTGCTGCCATCTGTGACCATGACACTCCCAAGTTGGAGGCGTTGCTACAAGGCGGTCTGGATTTAGATGTTCCCATCCAGCTCAGCGAATACATCAAGCTGATGCCATTGGAGATCGCGGTTTTTCGGAATGATGTGCCCATGATCCACTTCCTGCTGGAGCATGGAGCTGATCCCGATCTGGCAGAGGAACAGCCCCTGCTGCTCACCGCCGCCCGCTGTTGTGGGCCGGAGGTGGTGGCGCTCTTTGCTGGACAGGCCGCAAAACTCAGCTCGAAGCAGAAAGAGCGGGCCTTCCAGGAAGTACGCTGGGGACAGCGAGCGGAGAATATCCAGGTGCTGGAGCAAGCTGGGATCACAGTGGACAAGTTTGGCGGCGAGGCATTCCGGGCCGCTGTGTCCGAGGGCAACACCAAACTTGCCCGGCTGCTTCTGGAAAAAGGGGCAGACATCAATTACCACAAGCCGGACATGGTGTTTCCGAACGCCCCCACCGCTGTCACCGAAGCGGCTCGGCATAAGAATCTCCCCATGGTGCGCTGGCTCATTGAGCAAGGAGCCGACATCACCATTGCTGACAAATACGGCGACCGGCCTTACACCGTGGCGGTGCAGAACAAGAATCAGGAGATGGCCGACTACCTGAAAGCCCTGGAGCCGGAGGAATGGCACAACGAGCAGGAAAAGATCCGGCAGCTTATGCCCTACAAGCTGCCTGCCAAGCTGGTGGAATACTTGAAGACCGGCCCCCTGCGGCTGGAGTTCCCGGATCAGGAATGGGTGAAGTGGGCGGAGCTCTACTCCTTCATGGATGTGCAGGAGATGACCTGGAAACGGAAGAAGCTGCTCTCCCTGATGGTGCAGATGGACAACTACAGCGACTATCTGCTGCTGTGGAGCCCCAGGGACAAAAAACTGTGGTATCTGGACATCGAGCATGAGGAATTCCACCCTCTGGCCAAATGGGATGACTTCATCGCAGATCCCGGACGGTATCTGAACGGGATGATCGAGGGTGAGTTTGAGGAATAAGGAGCAAGACCATGACATCCATAGACTTTCTGAACAAGGTACATAAAAGCCTGGACTCCCAGGAATATAACCTCTCTTATTCTCCGGCCAAGTCCAAGAATTATATGCTGTACTGCAATGGTAACTTTATCGGTGGTCTGTTCGACGAGGAGTTGTGCTTCGTCTACGCCGACAGTGTGAGTGAACTGCTGGGGCAGCCGGAACCCGTCTACCACGGCTACTCCAGCACCGCCCAGCACAGGATGCTGGTGATCCCGGAGGAACATTGGGCGAAGGCGCTGAAACTTCTCTATGCCGAGAAATTTGATTGGAGCCGTTTGGTGTACGACATCACCTACACCAGCATCGGCGCGGCTGTGGTGGAGGACTTCTACGACGAGAATGTGGTATTCCTGCGCTTCTGCTTTGAAAAGGAACTGCTGAAAAAGGACCCTCTGGACCGGCAGGGCCGTATCCTGCGGATGGTCTATCTCAATCAGGATCTGACAAAAGCGGGCAAATATCTGTTCCCCAGACTGATGCAGAAGTTTCTTGTTTTTACAGATCGCAACGGAAAGACCAGTCTGGAAACCATGCTGAAACGGTGGTACACCCAGCTTGAAAAGGAATACCGCAATCATATAGAGGGATGAGGAGAATGATCTATGTTTGAAGAATTTTATGAGATGTACGAGTCCGAGGAGCAGGAAGTGGTCGCTTTGATCAATCGCTGCATTGGGGGCGGATTTAACTGGAAAGGTAACTTTTGGGAAATGACCGTTGTGACGCTGGGCATAGTGTCCTGTGACACCGGCAAGGTCAGCACCAAAGAGGAGCGACTGGATTGGCCGGTCACCGACGAGGAGCGTCACAGTGACAAGGGCTGGGGACGCTTTCAAGACGAGCAGATCTGCCGCCTGAAGATTCGCCGGATGAAAGAAGAATGGGCAAAGGATCTGGTGGTGCAGCCCTGGTGTATCTCCGAGGTGGTCAAGGCCCACGAGGACTGCCCGGAACTCCAGGCCGTTCTGGACGAGTACCACAAGCCAGTGGTGATCCAGGACCAGGTGCTGGGAGAACTGACACTGGACAAGGACTATGATACCTTCGAGGGCGAAATCCAGTGGTGCGGAAAGGATGTGAGCCTTTCTCTGGAGGTCAATGCCGAAAGCAAGCCCTCCTGGACCCGCGCCCGCAGCGCCGCCAAAAAGCTGCTGGCCGACTGTGACACCTGGGATAAGGCCATGCGGGAGCTTGCAGCCAAGAACCTGACCGAGCTGGCCAACAACTGGCTCTCCCAAGATGAGGAAAACCCCCGCAATCCGGAAACCGACCCCATCACAGAGGACGAACTTGCCCGGCGAATCAGCCTGACGAGTCTATCCGTCACCTCCGGCGGCAGCTTCACTGCCTGGTTTGACTGCGACGAGATGTTCACCGACCATGCGGTGACGGTCTACGGCTCCTTGAAAAAGGGCCTCAAAACTGCCAACATTGAGGGGTAAGGAGGATAACATTATGAAACTGAGCTGTAAACGCATTGATTTTACATATACCCCTGGCGAGGAAATGTTCACCTTTCCCGATGAATCGGGACTGCCCTTTCTCTTCGATGTAGAGAAGGAACTGACAGCTGATCCTACCGCCATGGATGCGGTGGGAGAAATGCTGGATGAGGCGGAGAAATTGGCGGAGAAGGCCAAAGCCGCCATCAAAGCGGCGCTGGCGGACGAGGACAGTCGCTACCATGGCGTTGTGACATTTTTCATGGAGTTCTACCGGGACGATGTAGACCCGGATATTGCGGCGGAACTTTTTCCGGGAACCGACCCGGCCAAGCTGTCCTTTGCTGAGATGGTTGACTTTTTGAAGCTCAAGCGGTTCGGCAGTCTGGTGGATAGTGAGATGAACCAGCAAGTTTTCATTCTGGATCTGTCCTTTAACCCGGAGATTACCGACGAACTGATGGTAATCTACTTTGATTTGAACAAGGAGATTTTCTGTATCACACATGAGAGCTGAGCGTGACTGACATACACGAGGAAAGGAACAATCCCTATGAAAGCATTTGACCCCAATTACAAGCTGCTGGACGAGATGTATCAGGACGATTACTATCCTGCTTTTCTGGTGGACAAGGTAAAGGACGAGCTTCAGAAGGTCATCGCCCTGCTGGAGAGTGGCGAAACCGACACCGAAGTGGTGCAGGAAACGCTGGACGAGGCGGTCTGCGGCATCAATGATCTCCAGGAGGAGTTTGACGAGAACGACAGCGAGATCGAAACGGTGGCGCGGGAATGTATTGCGGCAACCGTGGCCTACATTCTGGAGTGGTTTGGCATCCCCATTGACACCGAGGAGGCCATCCGGGAACGGGACTGGTGAACCCTATGGCAGAAAAAGAACTGGCCCTTTGTGATGAGTGCGGAAGCCTGTTTTTCAAAGGCTCCTCACAGATGATGGGGCTGTGCCAGAATGTGCCCATGTTCTCTATGGCTACCCGAATTGTGACCATCATTTTCAGGATGGCCGGTGTGTGAACTGCTATTGGGACGGCTCAAAGAGTGTGTACATCAAGAAACAGAATCAACAGGAGGAAACTGATATGCCTACAACTGAATGGCTGAACAAATACGAAGCAATCAAGGATAAATTGACCTGTAAAGATGACTTGGAGGCCCATTTCACAGAGAAAGTGATTGGGAACATGGCGGTGGATGTGCTGGACATCGGCACCGTCCATTTCCCCACCGGGCAGATTTTCGCCTGTGATCCGCTGGTGGAACTGGAGGACACTCTGCCGTTCCTTCAAACGATCCCCGCCGGAACTTATCCCGTAAAAATCTGCGTGGTGCCCAGCGAACAATACGGCGACCGCTATGCCTGCGTCAAGGTGGAGGTTTCTCAGGAAAAGCCTGTCCGCTATGAGCTGGGCATGGTGGGCAACGAGGATCTGGACGAGGAACTGGGAGAGGACGAGTATTTTGGCTTTGGCGTAGACGCCGGGATGGGCTGTGTCGCGGACATCCAGACCCAGGCGGCCTTCAAGGCATACTGGGCCAAGCGTTTAGAAGAAGACCCGGACATCGACCCCTACAACGACCTGTTCTGCGATCTTCTGGAAGAAAACGCCAAAGCCTACCCCAAATATCAGGGGGACTGCGGCGACTGGCTCAACTGGACAGTGCCGGGCACGGACTGCAACCTGCCCATCTTTGCCTCCGGCTGGGGGGATGGTTACTATCCTGTCTACTTCGGGTATGACGCCAAGGGCAAAATCTGCACCGTGTATGTGCGGTTCATTGACATTGAAGCCAGTTATCGAGAGCAGGATTAAAAATGTGACAGAACAAAGGAGAACACTATGAAAGACCTTTGCCAATACGGAAACCGACCGGAGGACGAATGGGAAATCTTGCCCTGGATACCTGACCCGCGCCCGCCCTTCAAAATTTGGGCGAAGCCGGAGCAGATCGCGCCATTCTTTCTCATTCCCCACCACCCCTATGCGATCTCCCTTCTGCTGAAAATCAGTGACGGATTCCGGACAGAGGAATTCCGACGGCTGGGACTGATCGGCAGCAGCGAGGATTGGGAGCGGCTTGTCCGGGGCGTGATCCAGGAGTTCGAGGAAAACAACAGCGGCGTGGATCTGTTTCACTTCGACTCCGACGAAGATGTGTTCTGCGTGTACTCCCAATACATCGACGATTTGATGATGCTGGCCAAAATGATCCGAGCAGCCTGTGCCGATGAAAAAACGATGCGGATGTATCTGAACATGAGCGAGGCAGCGGAAGCATGAGAGAGTTAACTACTCAAACAGGGATAGTAGTAAAATGCAGTAAAACGGCCATTGAATTTTTCCAAAATGCTCAGTCAGTGGATTTCTTTTCTGTGCTGGAGATCCCAGAGGAATTCCAAGGTATAGCGGTTGAGTTTTATGATTTGATTATGGAAAATGATCATCTTGCGGCCTTGCTGGGCTGTCGCGGCAATTATGATATTGCAATACAGATAGATGAGGTAACCGGCACCATGACGGGGTGGCATTGGTTCAAATGAGGGAAATGGAATGATCGAGTATATCAAGCTCTTTTGGGAGGGCGCACCGGAGGGTGAACCATCGGTCATCCTCTATGAAGTGGATACCGAAAATGAGCGGTTGGCCCTCCGCTCCATTGACATCTTTGCGGATGGCCGCACCCGCAACATCCCTGCCCTTTACGACGGCGCCATCGAGATCACACCAATCCTCACCGTGGAGGAATTGAACGCCCATGTCTGGGGCGAGGAGTTCCACGCCTGCATCATAGAGAAGGCGGAATTTGAGGCCATCTGGGAAACTCACACCTATGATGGAGCGTTAAAGTAGCCAGGAGGAGACACTATGAACAAACCTATAAAAGCCAAAAATCTGCCGTTGTTCTCCATCATTGACCTGAACCAGCTGCGCCGGGAAAACCATCTGGAGGGCACAGAAGTGACAGACTTTTTCACGGCAAGGGATGGAAAAGTCTATCTTCTCATGGAACAGCCGTCCGAAACACAGGGTAAGGACTGGCTCAGCACTCCTTCCACCTATACCGCAGTGGAAATCCAGCTGGATTGGGCGGAACAGCGGGTGCTGGAAATGACGCTGTTTCCTCTTGGCCTCTTGAAGTTCCAGTTCCATTATTTGCGGCCCGCAGGTGACCACTTCCTCCTGCTGGGGGCAAGATGCGCCTATCGGGAAAATGGCCCCGACCAGAACGCCTGGATCGTCAGCCGGGACGGAGCTGTGCTGTCCCGTTTCTGCCTGGGGGATGGCATTCAAGACTGTGTGGTAAAAAAAGATGGCACCATCATTACCAGCTACTTTGACGAAGGTGTATTTGGTAATTACGGTTGGGATGAACCTCTGGGCGCTTGCGGCCTGATTGCATGGACATCGGAGGGAACTCCTCTCTGGAAGAATGAGAAGTATTCCATCTATGACTGCTATGCCATCAGCCTGGACGAAGAAGAAAACCTGTGGTTTTATTATTACGATGAATTCCGGCTGGTGCGGACGAACTTCAAAGAGGACTTTGTATTTGAACTGCCAATCGAAGGAAGCGGAGCTTTTTCTGTTGCCCCGTCCGGCAATACCTTCCTGTTTCAAGGCGGATACCAGCAACGGGATAAATTCTACTTCCTTACCGCTCATGGTGATCACCTTGGGAAAAAACAGGAGGCTATTCCCACCTGTGACGGAAACAAGGTCGCTGTGGAGCAGTGCAGCCTGCTTCGCAGCCGGATGTTGTTCCTTGGAAAAGATGGTGTGCTCTATGGAGGTATTTGGGGGAGCGATGGCCAATGAAACAGTCTGATATTTATACCGAGGCTCTGACCTGTCTGCGCTCCATCCTTCTGGCAGACCATCCAGAGTTCCAAAACTGGATCGACTGGTTGGAGCGGGACATTCAGGACTGGAACCAGCGGCGGGAGGTTGCCCACCATCTTCGGGCATACGGAGGTATGGGCTCGTTCAACGACCTGCCCAGTATGCGTGGAAATCACGACTATATTTTCGACTTTCTCAAGTCCGTGTGCTATGCCTTCGGCCATCTTTATGGCAAACGGGAAGGCATTTCTCCGGAGGCATTGATGGAGGAGTGCCTGCACGATGTAGAGCAGGCAGCCTATCACCCCCATAAGGCACTGAACCAAGCCATTGCCCAGCACTTGATGCAGGGCGATTTACAGGAAAACCTGGATAGGCTGTAGGAGGACTTGTTATGAACAAAAGACTATTCCGCACCCAATTCAATCAAATGGAAAACATCGAGAAGCAGGTGCTGATGGAGAGCCTGGCTACCCGTTATGATATGACCTTTCTCGGTCTACATACTTTTGACCGCTGGGGCCAGAGCTGCACCACCGGCATCTTCAAGAAAGATGGTCGGGAGTTCGTCTTTGTCCCCGGCGATACCGTCACCCTGGGCTGGGAGCAGTTTGCCGTGGGATTGAATCAGGAGAGCCGGGAGGAATTGGAGTATCTGTTCCGAGAATGGGAAATGGAGCGGGACCCGGAGGAGATGATTCGGGAAAGCATGGCTCCTGTTCGGCAGGCGGCCATTGGACCCATGCTGGTGGGCCGGGAGCTGGAGGAAATTAACTGGGAGCCAGTCAAAATGGATGATCCCAGACTGACTGTCCACCCTGACTGGCTGAAGGAATTCCGTGATTTTGCCTGGAGTGACAGCAGCAGTCTTACCTTGCATCAGTCGGCCCGCATTGAGCGGACGGAAAAGGGCTTTCAGATCTGTATCTATAACCACACAGACTACGATGCGCTTCTTGCCATGCTGGAAAACAGGGGCTTCTCCCTGCCCACGGCGGACGAGTGGGCCTACCTGTGTGGCGGCGGGTGTCGGACCCTGTTTCCATGGGGAGATGGGTTAGACTACTCCATGCGTCTGCACTGGTTTGAGAACATGGATGAGGATGAGAACCGGCCCTATGACATGGAGGAGCCCAACTTCTTCGGCCTGTCCATCGCCTACGATCCCTATATGCGGGAAGTGGTGCAGGCTGATAGGCTTACCACCTGCGGCGGTGACGGCGGATGCAATATCTGCGGTGGGCTGGGCCCATTTCTCGGTTTCCTACCCTGTTCGCCCCACTGTAAGCCGGAAGTGCAGGAGGACAATGAACTAAACGGAGATTATGACTTTTATCGGCCTATCATTCGGCTGGAGAACCATGATTGACAATAGAAGCTTGATACAAAATAAAGAAAGAGAGGTGCCGACATGGGAGCATGGGGCATAAAAGCATTAGAGCGTGACGAAGGGCTGGATGTACTGGACATCCTCAAAAATGAATATGTACCGGAGCATCCGGTAATGGATCTGGGCGAGATGATCGAACTGATGAAAGAGGAAGTCATGCTGGGAGCTGAATTCTCACAAATCGACTTCCTCTTTGACAATACTGCGATGGCTCTGGCGGAGCTGTATTTCCAATGGAAGGATAATGGCAAGCTGGACTACGATCATGAAGAAGCTATATGGGATAAAGTCACCGGTTTCACAGCATCCAAAGAAGCCCTTGCTTTCCTGCTGCGGCAGCTCACCGACATCAAAAACGAGGTGCCGGACGAGGACGGCATCCGTGAGATTGTGGATCTTTGGAAGAACGAGGACAGCGGTGAGATCGCTCCTGTGTGGTCAGAGCATTTGGACTGGCTCATCAAGCGGCTGATCTCGGAACAGGAGGCATGACGCATGTATATCAAAAAATACTGGGGCAACTTTATTGGCGGTTCCGATGACAGTCTGAACCTTGTGGCATTTTTAGAGGATCAGAAAAAGGAGGAGATCCCCCTCAGCGAGATTTTCGCCAAGATTGGTCTGGACAAGCAGAACTGGGACTTCCGCCAGACCGTGGAGTATCTGGAGTTCACCCATTCGGACGGCGTGGAGATGGACTTCCACTTCGCCATTGATGTGGTCACCGACCTGGCCGCCATCCTGCTGGAGTGCAGCATCAGTGGCAGTGTAAACCTTCAGGATCTGGACGAGTACAACACCCCCGCCCGCCGTATCCGCATCACTGCTACGCCGGAGGAGCACGAGGCCATGGACAAGGCCCTGGCGGACTTTGTCCATGCCCCGCTGGAATACGACATCAGCGAGATGATGGGCGAGGATGAGATCACGGATATGGCTTCTCAGGTGGAGATGCTGCGGAAGGAGCTGTACGAAGCCTCTGGCCGCAACCGGAACTACCATGTAAAGGCGGAAGATGTAAAAGATCTGCTCCCCGACTGGGAGGGTGCCGATGGCTGTATCGCCACCAACCGCATCACAGTGGAGGGCTGCAAGGTTGGCTACTGCTACAGGGAGAAGCCGGACGGCGGCTGGGACAGTGGCTGGCGCTTCACCGCTGGTGACGAGAGCGAGGCGTACATGGACGACCCCAACAACGCCGGGATCTACAAGCTGAACACAATTTGCAACGACGATCCCGACATCATTCCTCTGCTGAACACCCCCGCCCCCTGCGCCTTTGAGCGGGATGAGAACGGCGTGTTCCAGCAGATCAAAGACTGGAAACCGGATGAGGACGAGGAGGACCCTGATATGGACATTTTGAAGCAGTGCCAGAAGTGGCATGAGGAGGACAAACACCTGAAAATCGTTGACGCGCTGGAGGCCATCCCCGCCGAGGAGCGTACCCCGGAAATTGATATGGAGCTGGCCCGCGCCTACAACAATCTGGCGGACCCCAGCGAGCCGGAGGGAAGGAAGCTGCTTCACCAGGCACTGGAACTGATGCAGTCCCATGAGGAGGAACTGGGAGATACTTATTCCTGGAATTTCCGTATGGGGTATGCCTATTATTATCTGGATCAGGAGGGCCGCGCTCTGCGGCATTTTGAAAAAGCTCTGGAACTGCATCCCGGTGATGATCCGAAGCTCAACACCCGACAGGACATGGAGGAACTAATTGACTCGTGCAAGAAGGGTATTTCTCTGCCTCAGTTCTCGGAGTGCTTCCGGGAAAGGACAGAGGACTGGTGGGAAACCTTTGCCGAGATGGAAGCAGAGCTGCGCCAGATGATGGACGAGGACAAAGACCATACCCGCGGCGCAGAACTCGTGGCCCAAATGGAGGAAACCCTGAATTTGGTTTTTGACGAGATTTCCTTCGAGATTGGCTTCAACGGCGAAAAGCATGAGCTGATCCTCACCCCGGAGGGGGATAAGGTCAAACTGTTTGAGCTGGTCTACTTCCAGAAGCACGCCCCCAAGGAGGTGCTGGAGCACTGGAATATCCTTGTGGGCCGTCAGCCTTTCCAGAACATCGGCCTGCGTACTGAGGATGGCTGGGACATCTCCGGGGAGGATGTGCAGATCTGGCTGGAGGAGCAGGGTGAAAACAGCTTCGCCATCTCCGCCTACTGCGAAAAGCTGCTGCCTATGCTCCGGGAGGAAGAAGGCCGGGTCTGGTGGATGCTCACTACCTTCACCGACCAAGTGCTGGGCGAGATCTCCCACATGAGATACATAGACAGCTTTGATGTGCTGGAGGAACCCAAGGCAGAGCCGTCCTTCCTCCTGTCCCAGCTGCCCGACAAACTGCGGGAGCAGGGCCTGGAGCTCTCCACCGACCCGGAAGCCTATCTGGAGAGCTACCTTGGTTACAAAATGGAACCCAAACAGGACCCGGACGCCGATTGGCGGCTGGATGTAATGGCCGGTTCCACCTGCTGTGTGCCGCTCATCAACGGCTATCTGAATGCCGACAATGATTTTATGGACGATCTCCATGCCGACGGCGCGGTGGCGGGCTTCTTCTGCTATCCCCTGGATACCCTGCGGGAGGAGGAAGGCAGTCAGAAAATTTTCGACTTCCGGGACAAACTGGAGGAAGTGCTCACCGGCGGGGATGGTTCGGAAGTGCTCACTCTCACCGGCGGGGCTACCGGCCTCTACTGTGGCTATGTGGACTTCATCGCCTGGGACATCCAAGAGGCGCTGAACATGGCGAAAGAGTTCTTTGAAGGCACGGACATCCCATGGGCCATCTTCCACACCTTCCGCCGTGAAGCCGGTTCTGTACCCCTAAAGCAACAAGATGATGGGACAGAAACTGAGAATCAGGATGACGAGTTGGACGAAACGCTGACGGGCATGGACTATATTCCTTACACCCAACAGAACGCCGAATCCTTCTTCCAGCAGCTGGAGCAGTGGAACGACGAGGATGAGTACACCCGCTGTATCCAGGCACTGAATGCCATCCCGGAGAACTGGAGGAACTACCGCACCGCCTACGCCCTGGCCCGTGCACTGGAGAACTACGCCATCATCGGGGACCATGACGAAGGTACTTTGAAATCCAAGGGAGACAAAGCCCTTCTGAGGGCCATTGAGGTGCTGGAGTCCGTCCGGGAGGAAGGCCAGGACAAGGCGGAGTGGAATATGCGGATGGCCTATGGCTATCAGTATCTCTATGGTCAGGAGGAAAAGGCCATCCCCTACGCCGAGCGGTGGGCGGAGCTGGACCCCGAGGACGAAAATGCCCCGGCAGTAATTCGGGAGTGTAAGGCGGAGATCCGGAAACGCCAGCGCAGCCGGAAGAAGAAGGCCAAATTCGTGCCCGGTGATACTCCATTTGAGGGCTTCGACCTCACCAACTTCTGGGATGATAATTGGTATGCACTGAAAGAATATGTCAGTGATCCG
Source organism: Desulfotomaculum sp. OF05-3 (assembly GCF_003435535.1). NCBI lineage: Bacteria > Bacillati > Bacillota > Clostridia > Eubacteriales > Desulfotomaculaceae > Desulfotomaculum > Desulfotomaculum sp. OF05-3. The sequence continues at coordinate 21,930 of NZ_QWGO01000029.1, forward strand.
CCTTCCGATGAGCTGATCGCCAGCGTGGAGGAGGAACTGGGCTACAAGCTGCCCGCCGCCTACATCTGGCTGATGAAGCAGCACAACGGCGGCATTCCGGTGAACACCTGCTATCCCTGCGATGAACCTACCTCCTGGGCAGATGACCATGTGGCCATCACTGGCATTTTCGGCATCGGACGAGAAAAGAGCTGCTCCCTCTGCGGAGAGCTGGGCAGCCAGTTTATGATCGATGAGTGGGAGTATCCTGCCATCGGTGTGGCCATCTGTGACTGTCCAAGCGCCGGACACGATATGATTTTCCTGGACTACCGAGCTTGCGGCCCCCAGGGAGAGCCTGCGGTAGTCCATGTGGATCAGGAAAACGACTACAAGATTACCCATCTGGCAGACAGCTTTGAGGAATTTGTCCGCGGACTGGAGCATGAATCCCTCTATGATCCGGATGAAGATGTAGAGGATCTTGAGGATGACGCCGACGAGGAGAAAACTGACTGTAAGGGCTCCTTTGCCGGGTCTGTGCTCCTCTCCAAAGCGGAATGGGACAAGGAGCAGTTGATCCGGAATCTACGGGAAGAATGGGGCATCGTAGATGAGGAGCCGGATGAGGGCGACGAAGATGATGAGAACAGCGATGACGCTGTGGTAATGCGGGTCGGCGGCATGATGCTGATCGTGACACTCTTCCACGGTCACATCCCGGACAATGAAGCGGAGATCAACGCCGAAAACAACTATATGTGGCCAGAGGCTGTAGAGGTGGCCAAAGCGCACAAGGCCCATATCATGGTGGCTGTATTGGGCGAGGAGGAAAAACTGCTGGAACGGGGCAAGCTGTTCACCAAGGCGATGGCAGTGTGCTGCAAGCAGAAATACGCCACCGGTGTCTACACCAGCGGCGTGGTATTTGAGCCTCGTTTCTATGAGGGCCTTGCCGATATGCTCAAAGAGGACGAACTGCCCATCTTCAACTGGGTTTGGTTCGGCCTGTACCGGAGCGAGGGGGGCCTAAACGGCTACACCTACGGCATGGATGTGTTTGGCAAGGAGGAAATGGAGGTGTTGAACACCGACGCTGAGCCGGAGGAACTGCGGGACTTTTTGGCCAGCCTTGCCTCCTATGTGCTGGCGTGTGATGTGACACTGCAAGACGGCGAGACCATCGGTTTTTCTGCGGACGATAAGCACACCATCACCCGCAGCCCCGGCGTCTCCCTGCCGGAGGAACAGATGACCCTGAAGATCGGTTACGAGCCTATAAAGGGAGATCCGGAGGATGACAGCTGCGACCACTCAGACAATGATGACACGCAGGATGAGGAAGAATTCAGTAATCCCGAAGTCTACACCGAGGAGGAGATGGAAGCCGTCGAGGGGCACATTGAGCAGTATTTCGGCAAGTTCGAGAATGTGTTCCATGAGCTGGTTTCTCCCGACATCCATGTGGACATCTGCGTGGTGCCGCCCTCTGAGGAGCGGGACTACTGCACCCTGGTCACCATGGGCATGGGCGCTCACCGGATGAATGTGCCGGAGGAACTGGCGGAATATAAGCTGGAGCGGGCGGAGCTGGCCATTGCCCTGCCTGCGGACTGGAAGCTGGATCAGGAGTCCATGAAAGACGAAAAGTGGTACTGGCCCATCCGCCTGCTGAAATCCTTGGCCCGCCTTCCCATTGCCAGCGATACCTGGCTGGGCTTCGGCCATACCATGGACAATGAGGAGGATTTTGCAAAGGACACAAAGCTGTGCGCCGCCATTCTGACTGGTCCCCAGGATACCGAAGATGGCAGCGAGGTCTGCATCCTGCCGAGTGGCGAGGAGGTCAACTTCTATCAGGTGATTCCTCTCTACCGGGATGAATTGGAATATAAGCTGGCCCATGACGCGGACGCCCTGCTGGGCAAAATGAACGGCATCAGCTTTGTGGTGGAGCCTGATCGTCAGGATGCTATCACCCGTGGCACCCTTTCCAATGATGATTTTGACGGTGAGATGGACGATGCCTCCTATCATATCGAGAGCATTGAGGAGAAGGGACTGCCAGTTGACCCCATCAACGCTTATAACCACATGGCCATCTACCTGCGCTGGTGCATGGAGCACGACCTGATGGGTGAGGACTTCCTGAAAGAATACAGCGAAGTGGCCAAACAGGTCAAAGCTGATCCTGCCAGCGTGGATCTGCGGGAGTTTATCCGGGATGAGCTGGACGGCTGTCTGTTCTCTGTGCTATTCAATCAGCAAGGCCGTGCCTTTGCAGGCTATTACTACGGAGAGGGCGACAGCCCCTACTATTCTGCCGATGTTGACGACAACGCCCTCCGCTTCTTCGGCCCGGAGCGGTATCACTCTGATGAGTTCCAGGATGAAGCCTACCTGTTCATCCCCTTTGACGAGGACTACTATCAGGCTATGGCAGAGGTGATCGGGGAACGGTTTGAAAACTGGCAGGGACAGGACTTCGACGAGGACACGCTGGAGCCTTCCGAGGTTGCTCAGGCCATCATGGAGTATCTGGACTGCGAGTGTACCTATTTCCCATCCATGGCAGATGATGACCCCATCATGTCGGCATACAGCTACGCCCAGCGGCTGGGGGTACGGGAGGGCTTTGTTCCCGTACTTATCCAGGCGGATGATGAAACGCTGTTGGAATGTCTGGTAATGAACGCCGACCCGGAGCATGATGCGGACTGCTATGAATTTGACCTCAAAACGGTAGAGGAGTACCGGAAGAAGATGCTCTCCGCTCCCATCAAGGACGGAAAGGCGGTTCTGGAGGAATTGACCGGCCAGCGCAAGGAAGAAGCCGAGGACGATGACATGGACTGGGAGGCGGAAGTCCTGGGCGAGATGGAGGGCGGCTATGACAATGACCGCTTCTCCTGCTATTGGGATTCGGATAGCCACATGACCTATCCGCTCATTCTGGCCAAAATTCCGGTCAAGAACCCCTGGGAGATCTTCGCCTATCTGCCCTTTGGAAATTGGAATGAGTGCCCCGACACGCCGGACCTGATGGCAGTGGCGAAATACTGGTTCGAGCAGCATGGTGCCATCCCTGCCGCCATGAGCCACGATGAATTGGAGTTTGAACTTCCGACTCCGATCTCCAAGGAAAGAGCTATGGAAGTGGCTGTGGAGCAATATGGCTTCTGCCCAGATCTGGATCAGAATGAGGATGGAAGCATTGGCTCCTTGGCAGATGTCCTGTGGCAGTCCACTGTCTGGTATTTCTGGTGGGATTGATGGGAGGTGCGACCAATGACAGAATATCAGAAAACCTATATCGAACTAAAAAAACAGTTTGTTGCGACCAATGAAGGTCCGGACAGTGTCCGCGCTCTATATACCTTCAAGGAAGAACTTGAGCAGAGTGAGGATCAGCAGGCCAAGGAAGTGCTGGTGGATATGTATGATCTACTGGACTTCAAGAAGGATGCCTATGAACTGCTCTGCCAAATCGGAAATCGTTCCGATAAAAAGACCCTCAAGCGGCTGGGCACGCTGAAGGACTATGCGGAAAACTGGGGCAATCATTATGCTCTCCCCAAGCCCAAAACGCCGGAGGAAAAGCAGAAAGAAAAGGAACGGCAGGCCCAGCTGGGCCTGCCCGCCTTCCGGTATCACCCAAACCCTCTGGAAACTGGGGCTTTTGAGGAATCCGCAGACGGCGTTGTCTGCGACTGCTGCGGCAAGACGACCCATATTTTCTATACAGGCCCCTTTTACGCTGTGGAGGATATTGAGTATCTGTGCCCGGAGTGTATCTCCAGTGGCGAAGCAGCCCGGAAATATGACGGCTGCTTCCAGGACGATTGCTCTCTGGATAATGGTGTAGACGATCCAGAGAAGCTGGACGAGCTCATCCACCGAACTCCCGGCTACTCCGGTTGGCAGCAGGAATACTGGCGCGCCCACTGTGGCGACTACTGCGCCTACCTGGGCCATGTGGGTGCCAGAGAACTGCGGGCGCTGGGTGTGCTCGAGGAAGTGTTGGACGATCCCATGTGGGATGACGAACAGAAGAAAATGATTCAGGAATCCGTCAATGGCGGGCATCTGCAATGCTATCTGTTCCAGTGCCTCCACTGCGGAAAACACCTGGTCTGGATGGATTTTGATTGAGGTGGCAACATGGAGAAGAAGGATTTTCCCAAGGGAACCAAGCCCCGTGAGATCTTCGTCTATACCTGTGAGCGGATCGCGGAGCCTTTGAACCCGCTGGGCTACAAATACCGCAAGAGCAAAAATGACATCTACAAAAAAGACGGCATCTTTGTGTTCTCCTTTTACTTTTCCCCCTCCATCCGCTTTGGCTCCACCACTTTTACTGCCTTCTTCGATGTGAGTTCCCCGGTGATTGCCCAGTGGCGCAGTGAGCAGGAAGGGACGGAGGAAACCTATGATGGTATCGTGGGTACCTCCATCGCCCGGCTGACCCACCGGTATGATGACTTCCCCCGCTATGAGGTATCTACTCTGCTGGAGCGGGAACGCTCTATCCAGGAAATTTCCGGGCAGATCCAGGACTATGCACTACCATTCTTTGCCCGGTTTTCCAATCTGCCCAAGCTGCTGGACGATGTGGAACAGGAGGGGTTCTTCCCCCATCGGAAGGGGTTCGATGTCCCTAAGCGGAATCGGGAGTTCATCGAATGCTTCCGGGAGTATCTCCAAAAGCAGTAGGAATCAGCAGAAAGGAAACAACACCTATGTCAAACAGTAGAGTATCCACTTGGAGTGGAATCCGGAACAAATTGGAGAATGACTACCTGTGCCCGGCACTCCGGGGCCACATCCAGTATTTTGCCACCAGTTACAGCAAAAGCGCCGACCATGAGGGCCGGGCCGCCATTCGTGTGGACGGCGTGGAAGTGCTGCGGAGCAACTACTACACCTATTTTGAAAATGTGTGGACGAAATTTCATCACTTGCGCTCCACCACGCTGAAAGATCACGACTCCGCAAAAGAGGCCATCAATCAGGCTCATGCCTATGCGCTGGAGCAGGGCACCTTTGACCAAAAGGTGTTCTATGAGGCGTTTGGAATCTTTGACAACCAGAGCATCGAGAAAAGCCTTGTCAGCGAGAATCCCCTTGTCCGTATCTTTGCCCTTCTGGATCGCAGGCTTGGCAAGCGCCGCCTGCTGGCTTTGGAGGACTCCATGGAGCAGGAACTGGACTGGGTGCGGGCTTTCTATGTGATCCGGTTGCAGGCCGAAGGGCTGATGGAAGCGAATAACATTTAGGAGGAACCACCATGTCACAGATCGCGTCCTTTTATCTGATAAAAAATAACCAGCGGCAGGAGTTGTCCGACGGTGACTGCTCCGGCGCGGTCTACATGGCCATCTGGGACTGGTGTGAGAGCGAACTGGATCTGGATGTCCGTTTTCCTGCTCCCCAGACGGAAGACACCCTGGACTGCGCTCTGCTGGAGGGAGAGCTGGCGTCTCAACTGCTGGCAGCTCTGCGGGAGCAGGATCTCCCGGAGCTGGCCGCTGAAATTGCCCCGGACTGGGATCTGCCCACCGAGGCGGTGCAAAGCGGGCTTAATACGCTGCGCTCCCATCTGGAACTGGTGCAGGGCGATGCTGCTCTGCTGTATGAAATGACATGAGAACGGAGGGATACCATGCTGGCAAAGCGGTTTGAACACATTTTACATGATCTGGGCATGGCTGGGCTGGAACACCCTCTGTTCTACCATGCACCGGTGGGCATTCGTTTTAAGATCGGCGGGGAGGAACCAATCTATCTGGATAGGCGTGCGGCGAAGCTGAAAACCAACCCCGCTTATGTTCAGGGGGCGCTGGACCGAGCCGCCGCGATCTATCGGGCACTTCCGGCGGTGCCGGACCTTCTGCGGATCGACGGGTATCCCGATGAAGAACCCGCCGAGTCCCTGCTGACCGTTATCCGGCAGCGAGTGGGCCTCCCAGTTCCCGATGAACAACTTTCGGCCACAGAGCAGGATGAAGATGGGGATACCCATGCACAAGTGCAGTTTTACTGGGATCTCAGCAAGATCAGCTTTCAACCAGAGCTGCTTCTTCGGGAAATCATTCTGGGGGACATCGGCGGCTGGAACGGCTTTGTGTCCAGCGTCTATCTGGCTGGGCCGGGGCCGTTCCTCTACCATTTGTATGATGACCGTGGGCTGGATGTGCTGGGCGGCTCACAGAAGCTGCTATTGCCTCTCTATCATCAATTTCATGACTGGATTTTGGAATACGATCTGGAGAAGATTGACCAGATGTTCGCTCCAGCAAAAGAATGACTGCATAACAGAAAAGGAGACATTGCTATGGGACTTGATATTTACGCCGGGCCGCTGACCCGGTACTATTCTCACAACTGGAAAACTGTTGTTCAGCAGTGGGCGGAGGAAAACGGATACACCTTTAACCGGATCACCCCGGATGGAGAACCCGCCGACAACGAGGAGGAGCTGTCCCCGGCTGAGATCCAGGCGGCAGTGGAGGACTGGCGGGATCAGATCTTAGCCGCCATTTCCCAGCCGAACCAGCCGCACTACACTCCATGGCCGGAGGACAACGAGCGGCCCTATTACACCGATAAGCCGGATTGGGATGCCTTTGGCGCTATGCTGCTGGTGGCTGCCTGTCATACATACGAGGAACCGGTGCCTCTCACCGTGGAGAAGGACTGGGACTTCGGGGAGCATCCCCTGATTGCCCGCCTTGCATCGGACGAGGAGCGGGTGTGGTCCCTGCTTCGGGGCGCGACTTGGTGGCTTCCCCTCACCGACAGCTTTCTATTCCAAGGCCCTCTGCCCACCGATGATCAGACGATGATCGCCACCTTGGGCGGACTGCGGAAGGAGCTGGAAAAGCTGAACCAGCTGGCATGGCAGGCCGATGAGGACACTATCCTTGGTTGGGCAGACACGGAGGGATACCCGGTAGACGGAACCGTAGACTCAGATGGACAGTACAGCAAGGCAGACATCCCGGAACACACCCAGTATGACACCCAATCCTTGGCCAAGTTTGCCTTCTCCGTGTTCTGGCGGGCCATGCGGTTTGCCGAGGAGCAGCGGGTGCCTATCCTGCTTGACTATTAAAGAGAATTCGTCAGGGGGTGGAGACCGTGGAACAAAAACGGCCGGCAGATATATTTCAGGAGCTTCTGGACTACCTATGGAACGGCCTGGGCCTGGAGGAAAAGGGCTGGAAGCGGCTGAAAAAGGGCGACTTCAAAAAGAGAACAAAAAACGGCCTGACCTACCTGATCTGGTTTGATCGGAGGCGCTACAACTACATAGACTACGAAATCGGCCATGGAAATGTTGAGGTGGGCTTCACCTGTATCATAAAGCAGGGAGATGATTGTCTCTACTCTTTCAAAATAGAACCGACAACAGGCGGTTCGTTCTTTCGGATGCTGACAGAGGATCTGCGGTTGGACACCGGGCTGCTGGACACCTTCCTGCCCCTGATCCAAGCCCACTACCTTGACTTTATCTCTCACTTTGAGGTGGACCCAGCAGAGGCGCTCCAGCCGGTCTGCGCCCCCTTTATCCAGCCGGAGGATTACAGCTGGTGCATTCATGTGGATGAGCAGATGGTGGAACGGTACGGAACATCGGAGCAGCTGGCGGAGTACCGCCATCAGGCGGAATTGCGCGGAACGCCTGAACACAAGGCAAAGAACTGGATGGGTTCGATGTTGTTCCACCTCTCCCACGCCAATGATGTGGATCAAGCCTGGGCCTCAAGCCGCACCAGAGAGGAACTGGACCAGGTGGTGGAACCCTTTGTGCAGGCCAAGCGGCAGACAGGACAGTGGACACAGGAGGATGAGGCGGGCTATCAGCTCTACCGGCAGGAAACAGATCCGAAGAAGCGCACCTTTCGGGTATGGTATCTCATCGCCAACCCCCGCGGCCTGCCGAAAGAGTTTGTCCAGAAAGAGCTGGAGTTTCGGTGGAAACTGTTCCCAGAAAAGAAGGAGGAAACCAAATGAGCAATAAAGCTTTCCAGCAAAATCTGGACGACAAAAAAGGCCCCCAGCCCGGTGGCCCCTATCTCATTCAGATGCTGTTCAAAGAGCCGGTAGAAATGCCGGATAAAGAAAAAATGACTGCTGTAATGGAGAAGCACATCGGATCAACAGAGTGCTTCTGTTATGATAAGAAAATGGCTGGCTTTGCCGCACAGGAGCATATTGCAGAGTTCAAGGACGGAAAATGCCCGGTGCAGCTGATGGTGATGAAATGCGACAAGTTCAAGGGCAAAGGCTTTGATGCCTTCCTGATGAGCCAGATGTGGGACTGCCAGGAGGACCGGGAGCGGATCTTCCGGGAGTGCAAATATCAGGTGGTAGCCACCGATATGCTGGCTGCGACACTTCCGGCGCTGGAGCGTGCCAACCTGGATGCCGACTTTTTGGAGGCTCTTGCGGAGCTGTACCCCACCTGTGAGGCATTCTATTTCCAGAACTGCGGCAAGCTGTTTCTGGCAGAGGATGTACGCTCCCACCAGATTGAGGGTCCGGATCGGTTCATCCGCTTTGGGGTCAATGTCCGCTTCTTTAACATTGAGGGCACTGAGGATATGCTCATCGACACGGTGGGCATGAGTACCCTGTTTCTGCCCGACCTCCAGTACCACTTCCACGACATGGACCCAAACTGGGTGGTAAACCACGCCTATAATGTTGCGTCCTATATTCTGGAGCATGATAATCCCATTGGGGATGGTGAAACCATAGACGGCGTGGCGGATGGCCAGATGTGTCGGGAGATCCAGTGGAAGTGCCAGTATGAGGACGCCCTGATCCAGCCGCCCAGAGGGGTGCTGGACATCAACATGGGAAACTATGCTTCGGGAGGACGCTGAATGAATGGCGTTGTGCTCCTGGTAGGCGGACTTCTGCTTGTGGCGGTGATCAAGCTGATTATAGATCGAAATTGGATCGGCCTGCTTCTCTGTGCTGTCGCCCTGCTTCTGGTCTTTGGGGCTGGACACCATACAAAATAGGCCATTTTAAGAATCGAGGAGGTGAAGTATGCAGAATTCAACAAATATGCGGATACTGGAATTACTCCGGTTTCTCTATGAGCGGACCGATGAAAACCATCCCGCCACAGTATCTGACATCATTGCCCATCTGAATGGAAAAGGAATTCAGGCAGTGCGGCAGACTGTTTACGCAGATACCAATGCGCTGATCGATGCGGGGATTGATATTGTGGTGGTTAAGAGTACCCAAAACCAATATTTTATGGGAAACCGCCTGTTTGAGTATCCAGAACTGAAAATGCTGACAGACGCAGTAGCATCCTCGAAGATCATTTCTGCCAAGAAGTCTGAGGAGCTGGTGCAGAAATTATGCCGTCTGACCAGTCTACATCAGGCAAAGCAGCTTCAAAAATTTGCTGCTTTATCCAGCCGTGTCAAACCGCATAATGAAAAGGTTTACTACATCATTGACAATATCCAAACAGCGATTGGAAACCATCAGCAAATTCGGTTCCAATACTATGAATATACTCAAGAAAAAAAGAAAATCTTAAAGCATGATGGATATTATTATGTCGTAAATCCTTATGCGCTTGAATGGAAAAATGACCATTACTATTTGATTGGATTTTCTCTGAAGCATCAGAAAATTGCTCACTTCCGTGTAGATCGGCTAACAAGTGTAGAAAATCTGGAAACTTACTTTATGCCGATAGAGGGATTTGATGTAGCCTCCTATACAAATAAAATGGTTGATATGTTTACATCGGAGTCATCGAAGGAAGTAACCCTTCTATGTGAAAACGAATTGATGAGAGTAATCATAGATCATTATGGAGAAGATGCTGCTGTTGATAGGTATGATGATACACACTTCACAGCCAAAATTGAAGTGAACCCCAGTGGAACTTTTTATGGCTGGATATTCAAATTCAAAGGGAAAATAAAAATTCTCTCTCCCAAAGAGTGCATTACGGAAATGCAGCAAATCGCTCAGGAATTTATATAGCGCAAAAGAGGTGTTATTGATTTTTAACACCTCTTTTCAAATGAAATTTTTATCCTTGAAGTGAACAGATGTTCGATATACAATATAAGCAAGATGTTCGCAGTTCGTCGAACAAATGAGAGGTGAATGCTGTGGGCAATATAACTTTTGGATCATTTATAGCCGAGAAACGCAAGGCGCACAAATTCAATTTACGCGATACAGCCAAGCATTTGAATATTGCTTACGGTTATCTGTGTGATATTGAGCAAAGCCGCCGTCCTGCTCCCACTGGAGATTTTGTGGAACGCATCTCTGCCTTTCTGAATTTGGATAAATCAGAACATGAGTTGCTTTTGGATCTGGCTGCAAAATCACGCAATACAGTATCTGCTGATTTGCCAGACTATATCATGGAAAAAGATATTGTTCGGGCAGCCTTGCGTGTGGCAAAAGAAGTAGATGCTACCGATGAAGAATGGCAGACATTTATGAAAATGCTAAAGGAGCGTAAACGATAGGGGGGAGAGCTTTGTCAATTCCACAAATCCGTACAGAAGCAATCGAGGCAGTAGGGCGAAAAATCCTGATGGAATATGATCCCTCTCTGCTATCCGGGCAACCATGTCCTGTGCCAATCGAAACCATTATCGAGACAAAGTTTGATCTAATCCTGGAGTTTCATACACTAAGAAAAAACCCCAAGATATTAGGGGAAACAATTTTCGATGACGGTGCTGTTGTCTTATATGACCAGATACAGAGACAGTATCGAATGATTGCAGTAAGAGCCGGTACAATCTTAATTGATGAACGGCTTTGTGATCCGTCAAAATTAGGGCGGCTCCGTTTTACCTGTGCCCATGAGCTGGCTCATTGGGTACTACATAAGAAGTTGTACTCTGGTACTGGAGATGTTGCTGCTTATAACGGAAATGTTTCTTCCGACGAAAGTCATGGCATAATTGAGCGTCAGGCGGATACTCTGGCTTCTGCTCTGCTGATGCCTTTACCGCAGATCAAAAAATGTTTTTACCGGCTTAAAATAGGCCGGACAGATGAACAGCTCATTGCTGAAATGGCAAATATTTTTGAGGTTTCCAAGCAAGCAATGCAGATTCGTCTAAAATCCAGAAACCTGATATAACCAAATGGGGGAATAGAGAGAGGCACTGCCCTCTCTCACGCTCCTCTGCTATGCTATTTTGTACCTAATATGTTCGCAATATTGCGAACAAGGAGGGATGTTCTATGAGAAAAGAAAGCACAACAATCCAAAAATGTAACAGCAGGCTAACAGCTTTGGGGCTTAACAGCGACGCTGCGTTTCATAGAAGTAAGCTGATTCTAAAGATTTACCGTGATGTAGTCTGGGTTCTGAGTGAACGGGCAGAAGAATTACAAGAAACTGCTTGGATTATGGGAGAACAAGATATAGAGTCTGGCCTCTGCTATCTTGAAAATTTTGCACCAGATATTGAACTGCAAGCCTTTGAAGAAAAAGTTTGCTGCCTTGTTCAAAATCAAATGCTAGTCAATATTATTGACCGTGCACTCCTTCGTCTGAAACGGTATCCGGATCGAGGAGAACTTTACTATGAAATTTTGACTAAGCAATTTATCTATCGGTTCAACAGTACAGAGAAAGAATTGCTGGAAGAACTAAATATAGAGCGCAGTGTCTTTTATGACCGAAAACGAGAAGCCATCTATTTATTTTCTGTTTGCTTGTTTGGATATTCTATTCCAGAAGTCCTGGAGGAGCTGCCCCGACTAAATCCCGACAAATCCCCGACCTAATCCCTACTCCCTTCCGACTTCCGACCTGCTATACTTGTTATAGTGGCAGGAATGCGCTAAATTGAATACTTTTCTACATAAGGCCCGGCATTAACCGGGCTTTTTTCATTCCTGCTGCAATATGGCGGCAGGAACATGGCTGGAGGTGAAAACACTTCCGGCCTTTTTCTTTGCCCGGTATTAGGAGGCCGGTATGCGCTGGGAGGCGTACATAGCAAAATATCCATGACACCGTTCAAATTCGCTGACTACCAAGAATTTGAACGGAGGAAAGGATATGACGAGAGTATTCATTTGGAAAAATAACAGCCCACAGGAATGGGAGGAAATCAGTTTTTCAGCGTTCAGTAAGGCACGCCGCAATGGTTGCTTTACTGGGCGCTTTTTTGTTGAAACAGTCAAAATGTTCCGTGATGAAGATGACCGCATTATCATGGAATGTTCTCGCAAAGATTTTGAAAAATACCAACAGGAGGACCGCCACAGCCGCTATCTCCAGGAACATGAGAAAAGTCGCTCTATATTCCCGGCTTCTCATGTGGGAGATCGTGACGGCACAGAGGAAGGTTATCAGGATACAGATTTGTTTGTGGATGAATCTGTTGATACTGCGGAACAAGCTATTCAGAATTTACTTCTTGAGGATTTACACCAAGCTCTATTGAAACTGAGTCCAGCAGAACGAGATTTTATATTGTCCTATTATGAAATGAAAATACCAAATGCAACTTGTTTAGCCCAACGATATGGTATTACTCGGCAAGCCGCAGATAAGCGATTGAAAAAAATTGAAGAAAAAATAAAAAAGTTGGTTGCGATTTTCTAAAAAAGTGGCAGTAGCAAGTGAGAGGGAAATCCTTTCACTTGCACCTTGACAACCTCATATACGAATCATTAAGTTTGATCCTCTTTGGGCGTAATAGCCGCTACATCAGCGGTATATTTTCTGAGAGCTGCCACTCGCATAACAGGCCAACCCATTTTTGCTGTATAGATGAGTTTTCGGTTTATCAGAAATATATCAGGCTGGAATACATCGGATGGCATCCGGTCATGGCATAACAAGGAGGAAAGCTCTCTTACAGCCATAGTCCGAGCGTGATAATAACCGTCGCAGGCCATGGGTAAGACCAAACGAAGTGGTGTTAGAGTCCGATAGAAACAGCCATCCTAAGG
>NZ_QWGO01000003.1:0-164078 GCF_003435535.1 Desulfotomaculum sp. OF05-3
ATGGATTTCAATATGTGGTTTTGAAGGTATGTGTGAGTAGACCAGGCAGAGATGTCTGGTCTTTTTTTGTAAAGCGCAGATTGATGCAAGAGTCCTCATAGTAGTAGCTTTAAATTGATTTGAAGTGTTATTATGAGGACTCTTTTTATTATTCTTTCACAAAACCTTTCTTGATCGCATCCTGGATCAGATGATCCGTAATTTCGTAGAGACGCTCGGAGCCGAGCTTCGTCTTGCTCTGGCGGCCGTAGACCTGCTTGGAGGTGATCTGGTGCTGCTTCCAGTCATCACCGTTATTGCTGTGATTTAAGAGAAGCGGTTGAAGATTGTCCATGGCATGGGCATATTTGGATTCAGATGTTTCGCAGTCCTCAAACTCGTCGAAGAGAGCGATGAGCTCATTTTTCTGATCCTCCGGTAGGATGGAGAAGATACGCTCTTTAGCAGCGTCTTCGCGGGCCTTTTGGGTCTTGCGACCTTCCTCGTCGTAGGCGAAGGTGTCACCTGCATCAATCTCCACGATATCGTGGATCAGGCACATCAGCATGACCTTTGCGATATCTACGGATTCATTGGAATACTCACGGAGAAGGTAGGACATGATGGCCATATGCCAGGCATGTTCTGCGTCATTTTCCCGGCGGCCATGGCCGGAGAGATGTGTCTGGCGCAGGATATTCTTTTCTTTATCAATCTCAAGTACAAAATCTAACTGTTGTTTTAAACGTTTATCCATGAATGTTTGCCTCCCGATATGTAAATTGACCTATAGGGTGTGTTTTTTGATGAGTCCAGAGGATTGATGAGTTTATCCTACCAATTTATGAGAGAAAAGTACAGCGGTTTTTTAGAATGGGAATTGTAACTGTTCCGTAGATCTGCGCACTTGCTGCGCAGACCGTAAGAAAACATAATCTGGAAGACAAAAATCCCATCGGTGCAGCCGATCTGAAATGGATTTTTGCTTGTAACTATGAAGGTACTGAATAGTTGCTGGAAATTCAAAGCAAGGCATGAACGGGTGAGAATACTGATAAAATAAGGATAAAACATACCGGAAAATAAAGTGTAGAAATTTTTCAAAAAATATAAAAAACGGGTTGACAGATGCGAAAACATATTATATAATAGCACTGTTCTTAAGGAACAGCTAAGAACAAAGGAAATATTCCTCGATAGCTCAGTCGGTAGAGCACGCGGCTGTTAACCGCGCTGTCGTAGGTTCGAGTCCTACTCGGGGAGTTTTTATTTTGCCAGTTTCATGGATATGAGCTTCTGGTACAAATAATGAACGCGGCCCCATGGTCAAGCGGTTAAGACATCGCCCTTTCACGGCGGTAACAGGGGTCCGAATCCCCTTGGGGTCATTGATGTGCCGATGTGGCTCAATTGGCAGAGCAGCTGATTTGTAATCAGCAGGTTATCGGTTCGAGTCCGATCATCGGCTTTCAGTCCTAAACTTATGGACCTTTAGCTCAGTTGGTTAGAGCAACCGGCTCATAACCGGTCGGTCCCGGGTTCAAGTCCCTGAAGGTCCACTCTACCTGGTAAAAGCTTCATACAACTGATAAAATATTTGGCCCGGTGGCTCAGCTGGTTAGAGCGCCGCCCTGTCACGGCGGAGGTCGTGGGTTCGAATCCCATCCGGGTCGTTTCCTTAGAAATAAGGATTATTAATTTCATATCTGGGATCTTAGCTCAGCTGGGAGAGCATCTGCCTTACAAGCAGAGGGTCATAGGTTCGAGCCCTATAGGTCCCATTTGATGGGAAACCATCATCGACATATTTATATGTCTGCCGGTGTGGCGGAATAGGCAGACGCAAGGGACTTAAAATCCCTCGGGGGCAACCCCGTACCGGTTCAAGTCCGGTCACCGGCATGAAAAGAGCTTGTTTTGCAAGCTCTTTTTTTGTTTAACGAAAAACCCGAATTATGGGAGCGTGATGGAGATGAACAGGAGAGATCTCGAAATAATATGGATAGGAGAACAGATATGACATTTCGATATGCGTTGAAACGATCAATTCCGGTAATGGCGGGATATATCGTTCTGGGAATCGGATTTGGAATGCTGCTGGGAGCGAAGGGCTACGGCATCACCTGGGCGCTCGCGATGAGTGTGTTCATTTATGCGGGGTCAATGCAGTATGTGGCAATTGATCTGATAACAGGTGGCGCGTCGCTGATCTCAGCGGCACTTATGACACTGATGGTCAACGCAAGACATTTATTTTATGGAATCTCCATGCTGGAACGATATAAGGACACAAAACCATATAAGCCGTATTTGATCTTTGCGCTTACGGATGAGACGTATTCGCTGGTGTGCAGTGGAGATGTACCGGAGGGGGTCGAGGAGAAGAAATATTTCTTCCTTGTCTCGCTGTTGAACCAGATTTACTGGGTAATTGGAAGCGTGATGGGATCGGTGCTCGGGAGTGTATTGAATATCAATACGGAAGGGATCGATTTCTCGATGACAGCTCTGTTTCTGGTGGTATTTACGGAACAGTGGATGAGCACGAAGGATCACAGAAGCGCCGTTGCAGGTGTTGCTGCATCCGTGATCTGTCTGTTGATCTTTGGGGCATCAGCCTTTCTGATCCCGTCGATGATCTCTATCACGGTGATTTTGACGCTGATGCGTGGGAGTAAGAAAACTGAGAGCAGCCAGATGACGGCATAATTCATGACATTTTCCGAAGGACAGGAAATAGTATGAAAACAGTGCCCAGGTTGCTGCACACGGGTAGGAAATTTCCGAACTGAAAATTCCGTACAATACAGCGGTAGCGGTGGATTTTGCTTGATTTAGGAGGAATAGAGAGGATGGATTTGAGGGCGGTCACACTGATCGCGGTATGCGTTGCAGTAACGATTGTTTTAAGATTTCTTCCGTTTGTGATATTCGGCAGGAAGAAGGAGATCCCCGGATACATTACATATTTATCGGGAGTTCTTCCGTATGCGATCATGGGGATGCTGGTGGTGTACTGCCTGAAAAATGTGAGCTTTTTTGCGGGATCTCATGGAATTCCGGAGATTGCAGCTTCCGCAGTGGTTGTCGGGCTGCACGTATGGAAGAGGAATACACTGCTCAGTATTGCGGCAGGAACTGTACTTTATATGTTTTTGATTCAGGCCGTATTTTAGGATAAGAGGAGAAAGCTCTGGAATTGTGATCATGGGTCATGATCAGTCTGCGGTGGTGCTGGAACTGCAATTTAGTATTCTGAATTGAGGGATAATTTCAGACAGAAGGAACAAGATAACGGTATATTACTTGAGATATTAAAAAAATTATGATATGATAGTCTCATCTTACGGGAAGTCTGGCGGATGGCACTGAATGCGGAATTTCGATGAAAATCCTGAAGGATCGAAATGGAGAATGGCAAAAGTGTAGGATCTTTATGACTGGAATGGAGGTCTGGATGAGACGAAGTGACAGAGAATTGAAGGACATGGCTGATATTGTGGCGATCGCGAAACGGGAGACTGTGTGCACCGTTGCGTTCCACGATGAGTCATGTCCTTATTTAATTCCATTGAATTATGGTGCAGAAGTGGAAGAAGGAAAGCTGGTTCTGTATTTTCACGGAGCGAAGGAAGGGACGAAGATCGATAAGATCAGAGAGAATCCTCAGGTTTCATATTGTATTTACGGGAAAAATAGCCTGGAGATCGATTATGATGCAGCCTGCAAGTCGACGACAAGCTTTGAGAGTATCTGCGGAAACGGAACTGCATATTTCGTGGAAGATCTCACATCGAAGAAAAAAGCTCTGGCGAGCCTCATGAATCAGATGAGTCAGAAGAAGGCATTCGAAGAGAACTCGTTCGCGGAGGCAATGGTGAACGCAGTGACGGTCTGGAAGATCGTAACTGAGAACGTCACCGGAAAAAGACATGAATAACATGAGGGACGGGTGTGTGCACGAACGGAAGCCCATGTGGGACAAAGAGGTGAAGAGAGCCGGAAACGTGCCTGTATGGTTCTGATGGATAAGGGAAACATAGAAAGGAGCATATACATATGGGAACAGATTTTAGAAAAGAGATCGGCACGACGATCGATCAGAGACGCGATGAATATACAAAAATCAGTGACGCGATCTGGGGTTTTGCGGAGCCGAGATTTCAGGAGTACGAGTCCACGAAGCTTCAGCAGGAGTTCTTAAAAGCGAGAGGATTTTCCGTCAAGGCAGATCTCGCAGGAGAAGAGACCGCATTTATCGCCGAATGGGGAAGTGGAAAGCCGATCCTCGCATTTTTAGGTGAGTTTGACGCACTTTCCAGCCTTCAGCAGGAGGCAGACTGCACAGAACGTCACCCGATCGAGGGAAAGACAAACGGACATGGCTGTGGTCATCACCTTCTCGGAACAGCGTCGGTAGCGGCTGTTGATGCGTTAAAAACTTATATGGAAGAGAATCACATGAGCGGAACGATCCGTTACTATGGCTGTCCGGCGGAGGAAAATGCGGGTGGAAAGGCATATCTGGTCCGGGATGGATATTTTGATGATTGTGATATCGCGATCACCTGGCATCCATACACAATGAATAAAGTTATGAAGGGCGGATTCCATCTGGCAAACTTCCGGGCATTCTTTACCTTCCACGGAATCTCATCCCATGCGGCCGGGGCGCCGGAGCTTGGACGTTCCGCGCTGGATGCCGTTGAGATCATGGATATCGGTGTGAACTATATGAGAGAGCATATGATCGATGCAGCGAGAGTTCACGGCGCGATCACAAACTCCGGCGGAATCGCTCCGAACGTGATCCCGGCTGAGGCGCAGATCCTCTATGCGATCCGTGCTCCAAAGGTAACACAGGTCAAGAAGCTTTATGAGCGGATGTGCGATATTGCAAAGGGCGCGGCTCTGATCACAGGCACGACCGTTGATATCAAGCAGGTTGCAGCATATTCCAACCTGATCAATAATGATACACTGGCGGATCTTGTTCAGGAGAATCTGGAGCATGTGGTTCCGATCGGCTATACGGAGGAAGAGCTTGCATATGCAAAGAAATTCCAGGGTGTGATCACAGAGCTGGATAAAGAAGGAATGAAGGATCAGGCGGCAGTGATCGGAGGAAAAGAGCATAAACAGGAGCTCTTAGAGCAGCCGATGTGGGATCTTATTGTCGATAAAAACAGTGCTTACGGCGGTGGCGGCTCCACGGACGTCGGAGATGTCAGCTGGGTCGTTCCGACAGCACAGGTCTATACCAGCTGTTACGCAGCAGGTACAGCGCTTCATTCCTGGCAGGCTGTTGCACAGGGAAAATCTTCGATTGCTCACAAAGGGATGTTGGCGGCAGCGAAGGTTATGGCGTATGTCGGCGCGGAACTTCTTCTGAATCCGGAATTAATTGAGAAGGCAAAGGCAGACTGGAAGGAAGAGCTTGACGGAGAGACATATCCGAATCCGCTTCCGGCAGATTTAAAACCATCGATCTGGTAATAGGATAGATCAGGCAGTCGGAATGAGAACCATCAAGGGCGATGGTTTTCAGAAGACTGCCTAAAAAAATAGGTATAACAAGCTTCTGCTTATGGAAGTGTTGCACATAGTGCCTGTTGATGGAAATGTGTGTGGCAGGAACAAGGATTACACAGGAAGGAGTGGACAGCATGGAAACAAAGAATCAAGATAGAATTTCTGAACTGGTGGAGAAACAGAAGGACACATATACATCTATGGCGGATGAGATCTGGGGATATGCGGAACCTCGTTTTCAGGAATATGAATCTTCGAGGGTACAACAGGAATACCTTGCGTCTCGCGGATTTTCAATCCGGGCTGACCTTGCCGGAGAGAAGACAGCGTTTATTGCCGAGTGGGGAAGCGGAAAGCCGGTCCTCGCATTTCTTGGTGAGTTTGACGCTCTTTCCAGTCTTCAGCAGGAAGCAGACTGTACGGAGCGTCGTCCGATCGCAGGAAAAACAGATGGACATGGCTGTGGCCACCATCTTCTCGGAACGGCATCTGTGGCGGCTGTCGATGCACTAAAGTCCTATATGGAAGAAAAAGACCTGAAGGGAACGATCCGCTACTATGGCTGTCCGGCGGAGGAGAATGCGGGCGGAAAGGCATATCTGGTCCGGGACGGATATTTCAATGACTGTGATATCGCTATCACCTGGCATCCAAGCACGACGAACAGAACAATGGGAGACGATAAATTCCTTGCCAATTTCCGTGTGTTCTTTACCTTCCATGGAATCTCCTCCCATGCGGCGGGAGCGCCGGAGCTTGGACGTTCTGCGCTGGATGCAGTGGAGATCATGGACATTGGCGTGAATTATATGCGAGAGCATATGATCGACGCAGCGAGAGTTCATGGTGCGATCACAAACACCGGTGGAATTGCCCCGAATGTGATTCCAGCGGAGGCACAGGTACTCTATGCGATCCGCGCACCAAAGGTAACTCAGGTCAAAAAGCTTTATGAGCGGATGTGCGATATCGCGAAGGGCGCGGCGCTGATCACGGGAACGACTGTGGATATTCGTCAGGTTGCCGCTTATTCCAACGTGATCGGAAATGATGTTCTGGAAGAGGTCATGGACAAAAATCTTGACCATTTTATTCCGATCGGATATACGGAAGAGGAGCTGGCGTACGCGGGAAAATTCAAAGAGGTCGTTACGGAGTTAGACAAAGAGGGCTTAAAGGACATGATCGCTCATGTCGTTGAAAAGGACAAGCGGAAGGAAGTCCTGGATATGCCACTGTTGGATTTTAAACTGGACCGGAGCGAATCATATGGCGGTGGTGGCTCTACCGATGTCGGTGATGTGAGCTGGGTGGTTCCGACGGTGCAGACAAATGTGTGCTGCTATGCGGCAGGAACAGCACTTCATTCCTGGCAGGCTGTTGCTCAGGGAAAGGCAAGTATTGCCCATAAGGGCATGCTGACGGCGACAAAAGTCATGGCATGCACAGGAGCGGATCTTCTGGAAAATCCGGAGCTCATCAAAAAGGCTCATAAGGACTGGTTGGAAGAGCTGGACGGTGAAACATATCCGAATCCGCTTCCGAAGGATGCAAAACCGGAACTCTGGTAAAAACATAGTCATTTTTTAGATATTTTAGCGTTAGGAAAAAGCTCCAGGAGAATCAGATATGGATTCTCCGGGGGCTTTTTGCATATAGTACAAATTGAATATAATTTCAGTATATTATATCGTATTCGCAAAAATTATATATAATATTCGAATTAAGCATTAGACGATATAAAAATTGATATTGTATAATATGCTTAAATACTGAGGACAAAAATAATTATTTTACAACAAAACAGACAAATACACAAGAAATGGATCGTGCCCAAATGAATGGGGAAAGAAGAAGGGAAAATTAGAACATGCAGGGTATGAGTCTTTGTTCATCGGAAGGAAATAAGCTTATTGAAAAAATTGACAAAGCCTTAGAAATATCCAGAATCATGAAGGATGTAGAGTGTTTCAGTTACCTGGACCGCTATACAGGTTCTGAGGATGGAGAGAAAGCGGCAGAACGAATCGCAAAACGAATGGAAGAACTGGGAATCCCGGTAGAGCGGGAAATTTATCAGGTATATAGAAGCCTTCCGGGAGAAGCATCCATACGGATCCAAGGGGATTCTTCGGAAGCAATCGTGCCTCTGACTCCGTATGTGTATAGTGGAACAGCGGAAAATCTGGAAGCTGAACTGGTTTTCGACCGGATCAGCGCAACCGGAGGCTGCAGCCAGAAGGAGCAGAGAGCAAGAATGGCAGAATTTGCCGGAAAGATCGTTCTGACATATGAGAACAGCTTTGCGTTTGCATGTGAGGCAAAACGTGCCGGAGTTTTGGGCGTGATCACAATCTGGCATGCGGATCTGGCACACCATGGAACGCTTGGAGGTGTATGGGGAACACCTGAGCCGGAGGATCTGGCTTGTCATTATCCGAGAATTCCGTTTGTGGAAATCACAAAAAGTGCAGGAAAGGAATTGCAGAAAAAACTGGAAGAAAGTCCACTGACGGCATGCCTTAACGTTGAAATGTGTCAGTCAATCGTTTCCAGTACCATGCCGGTAGCACGTATTCAGGGAAGATCGGATAAGTATGTGTTGGTTTCCGGTCATTATGATTCCTGGTATGAGGGGATAACGGATAATGGCGTTGCCAATGCTGCTATGATGGAGATTGCCAGGGTATTTCAAGAAAATCAGGAACATCTGGAGCGGTCTGTAGTGCTTGCCTGGTGGTCCGGTCATTCAGATGCCCGTTATTCCGGATCGACCTGGTATTATGATCACCATTGGGAAGATCTGAAAGAAAATTGTGTGGCCCACATTAATATGGATATTTGCGGCTGTAAAGGTTCGGATGTGGTTGGAATGCGGACATCTATGCTGGAGGGCGAAGCCTTTGACCGAGAGTTTTTAAGGGAGTTTAATGATAAAGAACCGGAGGCACCGACGCCGATGGTACGATTCGCAGATCAGACCTTCTGGGGAGCGGATATTCCGTTTGCTATGATGCCGCAGTTTATAAAACAGGATCATAAAATATTTTCCTGGTGGCATACGAAAGAGGATACCTTTGATAAGGTAGATCCGGAGGTGACACTGCGAGATACAAGAGTCATTGCAAAGTTGACCGCCATTTTCGCTAATTGTGAGAAGCTTCCTGCAGAGATGAGCGGGTTTGTCAGCTTTATGGAAAACGAGCTTCGTTCTATAGAACAGAAGCTTAGTGCGGAATTTGATCTTTCTCCGGTCTGGAGGGCGATCGGCAGCCTGAAGGAAGCGGTTGCAGATCTTGAAAACGCTATGGAGAATCAGAAACATACAGACGATGTCATCATGGAAATAGCGGGAGAATTGGCAAGGATCATGTACACGACATCCAGCCCATACCATCAGGATCCGGCGGTAAAGGGAACGGTGTTTGCCGGACTTGCTATGGCAGAGGGTCTGACAAGGGAAAATACAGAAGCAGATTATTATTTGGCAGTCCAGACAAGATTTGTGCGTCAGAGAAACCGGCTTACAGGACAGATGAACGTAGTTGCGGAGAATTGCCGGAAATGGATCTCTGGATGGGGGAAATAAAGTGAGAAGGAAAAAATTATGTAACAATATAATAACAAGGAGGACATGTGCATGAGAAAAAGGATGTATGGAAAACTGACGGCATTGGCATTGGCCGGGGCTATGGTATTGTCGGGCTGCGGACAGAGTGGGGGAAACTCCGGTACATCGACAGCGGATTCAAAGGCGGAGACATCAGCTTCATCCAGTGCGGAAACATCGTCAGAGAAAAAACCAGAGTCCATTGGACGGACAGACATTATTTCGGCGAATAGCAGCGATATCCGGTCTATGGATCCACAGGTGGGGGTGGATTCACCATCTGCAACGCTGAATTTCCATATTTATAATGGTTTGATCAAAATTGATGATAATCGTGAGCCTGTAGGGGATCTGGCAGAGAGTTTTGAGATTGTGGATGACACAAAGTACAAATTTAAACTGCGGAAAGGCGTAAAGTTTCACAATGGAGATGAACTGAAGGCCAGCGATGTGAAATTCAGTTTAGAGCGTGCCAAGACCATGCCAAAAGCAATGTCTAATGCATCAGCCATTGATCATGTTTCTGTTGACGGGGATTACGAGGTGACGATCCATCTTTCAAATCCGTGTCCAGCATTCCTGTATATCCTTAATGATACCAGTATGAAGATCTTATCAGAGAAGGCAGTAACAGAGGCTGGCGATACATATGGAGAAGCTCCGATCGGAACAGGTCCGTTTATGTTTAAAGAGTGGGTTCCGAATGACCACTGGACGTTGGTCCGGTTTGATGACTACTTTGATGGACCTGCTACAGCCACTTCGATTACAACCCGGATCATTCCGGAAGGAAGTGCTCGTACAATCGCACTGGAAACAGGGGAGATTGATGTGATCTTAGCCGTAGATCCGGTGGATGCTGTCAATATTGAGAACTGTAAAGATCTTGTTCTGGAAAGCTGGCCGGCACCTTCTGTAGAATTTATGGCTATGAACACAACTAAAAAAGGATTGGATGATGTCCGGGTACGTCAGGCGATCAATTATGCCACGAATCGTCAGGAATTCGTAGATACGATTGTAGAAGGTCGCGGCGAAGTAGCCACCTCCGTTGTTGCAAAGACTGTGCCTGGGTGGAATGAGGACGTAAAGCCATATCCTCAGGATCTGGAAAAAGCCAAAGAACTTCTTGCAGAAGCAGGATATGAAAATGGACTGGATCTTAAGATGTACGTATCCGGAGAAGTAAGAAGTCGTGCTGCACAGGTAGTTCAGGCTCAGTTAGCTCAGGTTGGCATTAATGTAGACATCAATGTGTATGAATGGGGAGCATTTCAGGATGCGATCAATGCCGGAGAACATGATCTCCTGATTCTTGGCTGGGTAAATACTACTTGTGATCCGGCATATAGTGTAACTCAGTTATTCCATTCAAGAAACTGTGGAATGAGCGGCAATCGTGCATATCTCAAAGATGATAAGGTAGATGAAATGATCGATGCTGCAGCGGTGGAAACAAATCAAGAAAAACGCCTCCAGATATATAAAGACCTTCAGGTTCGCTTAAATGAGCTCTGTCCGTGGGTACCTCTGTATTACAAATATAGCATGGTAGGAAGAAGAGCAGACCTTAAGGGATTCAAATTTAACAAAAATACGTCCTTCCATTATTTGGGAGATTGCTATTACGAGAAGTAAAAAAAGACGGGGCTGTTACGCTTTGGCGTGATGGCCCCAAAGCTTTTTTGCGGCTTATGATATTGGTGCAAGGGAAAAGAAAAAAATTAAAAAAATTTAAAAAGTGTTGACAAAGAAGAAAATATATAGTAGAATATTCTTTGTTGAGTGACAGACATCTGAAACTCAGAGAGCGTGCGTCAGTAGCTCAGCTGGATAGAGCATACGGCTACGGACCGTAGTGTCGGGAGTTCGAATCTTCTCTGGCGCGCTGATTAAGGCATCTGCAATTGCAGATGCCTTTTTTCGATTTCATGGGAACTTTTGATGGAACTTTCTGTGAAACTTGTGCAGTGAAAAAGGAAGAAGCTTCTGGAGGAAATCATGAAAAGAAGAACGGAACATTTTACATATGAGCTGGTCCGGTCCAGGCGCTGTTCCATGTCTTTGAAGGTGGAGCTTGACGGAACGATTACGGTGCGTGCTCCTTTCCGGACACCGCCGGAGACTGCAGATTGGTTTGTGGAGAGTCATCGGGATTGGATCGAGGTGAGGCTCCGTGCCGGAGAACAGATCCTTGCAGTGCGTCCGTCCTACACAGAAACGGAACGTCTTGAAGGAAAAAAACGAGCGGAAAACGTGTTAAAAGAACGATGCTGTTATTACGCAGGGCTCATGGGCGTTTCCTATGGATCGATCACGGTCCGGGAGCAAAAGACGCGCTGGGGGAGCTGCAGTGCAAAGGGAAACCTGAATTTTAATTGGAAGCTGGTTCTGATGCCGGAGGAGATTCTGGACTATGTTGTGGTCCATGAGCTTGCCCATCGGCTCCAGATGAACCATAGCACGGAATTCTGGGATGAAGTGGAGAAGATTCTGCCGGACTATCGAAAACGGCGGCAATGGCTGAAGGAAAATGGCCAGAAGTATTGAACGTGCCGGAATGAGGAAGCGCAAAGAGGGAGAGAAACGATGCAGAAAAAGAAAGAAATCTGGATGCTTCAGACAAAACGGGCAGATTTTAACGGGCTTGCGATGCGTCTGGGGGTGAGTCCGGTGGCTGTTCGGATCATGCGAAACCGAGGTCTTTTGGATGAACGTGAGATGAGAAAGTATCTTTACGGGACACTGGATGATCTTTATGATCCGCGACAGATGAAGGGAATGGAGACCGCTGCGGGGATCATTGAAAAGAAGTTGATAGAAGGGAAAAAAATCCGGATCATCGGCGACTACGATATTGATGGTGTTTGTTCAACATATATTCTTCTCAAGGGCTTTCACCGTGCTGCCGGAAATGGGCAGATTGATTATGAGATACCGGACCGGATCCGGGATGGCTACGGGATCAATGAATCCATCATCCGTCAGGCAGCAGAGGACGGGATCGATACACTTGTGACCTGTGATAATGGAATCGCGGCATTAAAGGAAATCAGCATCGCAAAGCAGCTTGGCATGACGGTTGTGGTGACCGATCATCATGAAGTACCGGTAGATGTTTATGGACAGATTCTGCCGCCGGCAGATGCAGTGGTTGATCCGAAGCAGGACGGGGAGACGTATCCGTACCATGAAATTTGCGGTGCGGTCGTAGCATGGAAGCTTATAAACGTGATCTATGAGGATCTTGAAATTCCGGAGCATGAGTGGATGGAGCTTCTGGAGTTTGCGGCCATTGCGACCGTGGGAGATGTCATGAAGCTGCAGGATGAAAACCGTCTGATCGTCAAATATGGACTGAAAAAGATCGGTTCGACGAAGAACACCGGTCTCAGAATGCTTGTAGAGAAAAATAATCTGGATATAAACAATCTGAGCGCATATCACATTGGTTTTGTGATCGGACCGTGCTTAAATGCAGGTGGACGGTTGAAAAGTGCGAAGGTTGCGCTCCGGATGTTGTTAGAACAGGATCCGGACCGGGTCAGTGGGCTGGCGGATGAATTAAAGGAACTCAATGATGTGAGAAAGGATATGACGGCAAAGGGAGAAACAGAGGCTATCGAACAGGTAGAACGTTTCTATATGTCGGATAAGGTGCTGGTGGTGTTCTTGCCGGAGTGCCATGAATCACTTGCCGGGATCATAGCCGGAAGACTCCGGGAGCATTTCCATAAGCCATCCTTTGTGCTGACGAGAGGCGAGCAGAGTGCGAAGGGATCCGGACGTTCCATAGAGGCATACCATATGTACCAGGGGCTTTGCGAGGTGGCGGATCTGCTGGTGAAATTTGGCGGGCATCCAATGGCAGCGGGACTTTCCATTGAGGAAAGTGATATTGATGAGTTCCGGAGAAGACTGAATGAAAATGCAAAGCTTACGGAAGATGATTTCGTTCCGCAGATCTGGATCGATGTTCCGATGCCGTTTGAGTATGTGAATGAAAAAATCGTGGATGAGCTCAAAGGTCTGGAACCATTCGGGCAGGGAAATGAAAAACCGTTGTTTGCCCAGAAAAGTCTGACGATTCGAAATGTACGTGTTCTTGGAAAAAATCGAAATGTCGTGAAAATGAATCTGGTGACGAACACTGGACATCCGTTCGATGGTCTGCTGTTTGCAGATGGAGATCGTTTTTTGGAAGAGCAGACAGGGCAGAATACGATCGACATGATCTATTATCCGGATGTAAATGAATATAATGGGACACGTACCTTGCAGGCGATCATAAAAAATTATAAATTTCGTTGATCGGTCAGTCGGAGAATGGGAATGCAGGCATGATTTCCTCTCCATCCTCATAAACTTGCTTTGAGCAAAAGAGGATGGAGAGAATTTTTTTATGGAAAAGCCGGGGGATTTTGAACGCTGCTCTGTTTTTGAGACAAAAATGCTGCTGGGATCGTCGGATGACGGGGGATTGAGTGGGAAGGAAGCGACAAAGCGGCTTCGGGAGTATGGGCGGAACGAGCTGGAGGAGAAAAGGCCTCCGTCTGTGGCAGAACGGATGCTTTCGCAATTGATGGATCCGCTGATCTATGTACTTTTGGCGGCAGGAGGAATTTCTGTATTTCTTGGAGAACGAGGAGATGCGGTGATCATTGCAGCAGTTGTGCTGCTCAATGCAACGGTTGGTGTGATTCAGGAGGGAAAGGCCCAGAAAGCGCTGGAGTCATTAAAAAAGCTGACAACAAGGAAGGCGCTTGTCCGGCGGGACGGAAAGCTTTTGGAGATGGACGCGGCGGAGCTGGTGCCGGGCGACAGGGTGCTTTTAAATGCCGGTCAGCAGGTACCGGCGGATCTCCGACTGATCCGTTCGGAAAATATGAAGGTACAGGAGGCATCACTTACCGGAGAGTCTGTACCGGTGGAAAAGGATGCGCAGTATGTGGCTTCGACCGGAACACCTCTCGGTGATCGAAAAAATATGGCATATATGTCAACCTTTGTGACTGCCGGACGCGGTGAAGGGATTGTTACAGATACCGGGATGCAAACTGAGATCGGACGAATCGCGAAAATGATCCATGAAACACCGGAAGAGATTACACCGCTTCAGAAACGGTTGGGAGAGTTGGGAACATTTCTTAGTATTCTGGCTGTGGGTCTCTGTACGATCCTTTTTCTGGCGGCAGTCTGGCAGAAGCGGGATGTTGGGGAGATGTTTCTGACAGCGATCTCTTTGGCTGTGGCAGCAGTTCCGGAAGGACTTCCGGCTGTGGTGACGATCGTCCTTGCGCTTTCTGTTTCGAGGATGGCGAAGGTACATACGATCGTGAGACGTCTTCCTTCTGTGGAAACTCTTGGAGCGGTTAATGTGGTTTGCTCGGACAAAACGGGGACATTGACAAAAAATCAGATGACGGTGCGGAATCTGGATGGGGACAGAGAGTGGCTTTTACGAACATTTTTACTCTGCAATGATGCAAGATGGGGAAAGCACGGAATCATCGGAGATCCTACAGAAGCAGCTTTTCTTTTATATGCGGATAAAAATGCAAGGAATGGGGAAAAACAGTCCGAACAGATCCGGGATGCGTGGAAAAGAATTGCGGAGCGTCCGTTTGACTCGGAGAGAAAGTGTATGACGACGGTGCATCAAAACGGAATGCGGACAGTTTCGTTCACGAAAGGTGCACCGGACATGATTCTTGGAAATTGCACCTCCTACCGAGACGAAATGGGAGTTCATCCGATGGGAGCATCGAAACGAACATGGTACATGAGGCGGGCAGAAAAAATGTCTGCGTCCGGTGGGCGTGTTCTTGGGGCGGCGGTAAAGGAGGGAAAGGATCTTTCCGAGAAGGGAATGACCTTTCTGGGAATGGCAGTGCTTGAGGACCCGGTCCGTCCGGAGGTTTCCGGAACAGTGGAAGAATTCCGCCATGCAGGTGTTACGACCGTCATGATTACAGGGGATCATAAGGATACGGCACTTGCGACCGCAAGAACGCTTAAGATCGCGGATTCTCCCTCTCAGTGCATGACAGGGTCAGAGCTGGATTGCCTGGGCGATGGGGAGCTTGCTGATAAGATTTCGGAGATCCGGGTATTTGCACGAGTTTCTCCGGATCATAAGGTACGGATCGTCCGGGCATTGAAAAAAAACGGCGGAATCGTGGCGATGACCGGGGATGGAGTCAATGATGCCCCATCTTTAAAAGCGGCGGATGTCGGGATCGCGATGGGAATGAGCGGAACGGATGTGGCAAAGCAGGCAGCAGATATAGTATTGACAGACGACAATTTTGCAACGATCCGGGAAGCTGTCCGGGAAGGAAGAGAGATCTATGCCAATATTAAAAAGACGGTCATTTTTCTTTTATCATCGAATTTTGGTGAGATCATGACCATGTTTTTTGCGATCCTTTTTTCCTTTCCGGCACCTCTTAAGGCAAGTCATATCCTGTGGATCAATCTGATCACGGATTCGTTGCCGGCTCTGGCCCTGGGGACAGATGTATGTGACGGGAGAGAACTGATGAAAGAAAAACCGAGAAAGCAAGGAGAGAGCCTGTTTGCGCATGGCGGCGGAGTCTGTACGTTGTTTTACGGTTTCCTGATCGCATTGATCAGTCTGACCGCGTTTCTGATCGTTCCTGCAAAGCTTCTTGTAAGCAGCGGACGGCAGCTGACCCCGGCAGCGGTGGCGGACGTCTTACAGTCTCCAAAGCTTCTTGCATGCTGCCAGACATACGCATTTACGGTTCTTGGATTGTCACAGCTTTTTCATGCGATCGGAATGCGTGATGTGGAAAAATCTGTATTTCGGATGGATCATGGAGGGAACCCTCTGATGATCGCTGCAGTATTCATTGGATTTGCTCTGCAGCTTATGGTGACGGAACAGCCGGCTCTGGTTGCGGCATTTCAGACGGTGCGTTTGAATGCCGGGGAATGGAAAACTTTGCTCGTGCTTGCGGCCATGCCGCTGTTCGCCCATGAGATGTTTATTTTCCTGACACATATATTCAACCCGTCTAAAACGGCGGAATGATAAAAAACAGGCACAGAGATAAAAAAACGGTCTCCGGGTATTCCCAACAGAGAAAAAAATTGGTAAAATAATGGTGAAATCTGCGGAAAAAGAATGCCCGTACTGCAAAACGAAAATCAATATTCATGCGACACGCTGTCCGCATTGTACATCGGTTCTGGAAGATCAGTAGTCTTTTTCAGACGGTAACAGGCAGATGAGCCAGACATTCCCGGCGGATAAGGAGTAATTTCTGCCGGGAATTTTTGTTTAAAAGAAAATAAGCGGCCGCGGGGACATCTGAATGTGACGGGCCGCATTCAGTTGGAGATCAGGAAGGAACAATCATGAAGAATAATATCCGCATTACTCTGGAATACGACGGAAGCCGGTATGATGGGTGGCAGAAACAGGGAAATACCGACAATACGATTCAGGGAAAACTGGAAAACGTGCTTTTCAGAATGGCTGGAGAAGAGATAGAGGTCCATGGCTCCGGAAGAACGGATGCGGGGGTCCATGCGAGAGGTCAGGTAGCTAATTTCCATATTAATGCGGAAATCTGTCCGGACGGAGAGTCAGCACGGGAATATCTGAACCGGTATCTTCCGGATGATATCAGGGTCCTCTCTGCGAAGATTGTGCCGGAACGGTTTCACAGCCGCCTGTCTGCCACATCAAAGACATATGGATATTATGTGGAGACCGGGGATAAGAAAAACGTATTCGAACGAAAATATGTCTATGGCTGCGGGAAGAAGCTGGATGTGAAAGCGATGAGACAGGCGGCGGAATTTCTTATCGGCGAACATGACTTCAAAAGCTTCTGCGCGAACCGCAGAATGAAAAAAAGCACGGTGCGCCGGATCGATGAGATCCGGATCGTGGAACATGGAACGAAGCTCGAATTCCTGTATACAGGAAACGGCTTTCTCTATAACATGGTGCGGATCTTAACGGGAACGCTTTTGGAGGTCGGCAGTGGAACGCGGAGACCGGAGAAAATGAAAGAGATCATTGCAGCGAAAAACCGTGATATGGCGGGAAGAACAGCTCCGCCCGAGGGATTATTCCTTCTCCACGTGGGCTATGAGGGCGAAAGGGAAACGGTATGATGAATCAGAACAAAGAATATGAGGACATGCCAGTTAAGGAAAAGAAAAAGAAGCAGGAGTTACGGGAAGCCGGGATGGACGTAAACGGTGAATTCTCTATGGACTCCCTGAAAAAGTGGTTCAGACGGGCCGGAGGAGCTCTGTCAATCTGCGCGGCAGCAGTATGCCTGATGGCGGTGCTGATGATGGGGAAGAACCGGAAGGAGTCACTGATCATGGAAGTAAATTCGGATATTATGATGGAATTTACCATGAACCGGCGGGGATCCGTGTTATCTGCAAAGGGAATGATGGCCAGATCAAATGAGGCAGTCTCCATGACCGTGTTTGAGGGGAAAAGCCTTGGAATCGCAGTGGGGAAGATCTTTGACAGGCTTGCGGATAACAACAGTCTCGGAGAGGATGGGGGAATCCTGATCTCCGTCCGGAAGTCCGGCGCGGAAGTAAAGGCGTCACCGGAAAAGATCGTAAAAGAGCTGCAAAAGCAGACGGAATCCGAGCTTCAGAAAAAGGAGTCCAGGGCGACGGTCTATGTGTTTGAGTCAGAAGAGGACACAAAAACCCGGGAGATTGCGGAAAAATATGGGATCACGGTGACGAAGGCAGAATTTTTAAAGCATCTTTTTTCGGAAAATCCGGGGATCACGATAGGAAAGCAGGAAGAACTTGCCGGGTATTCCTCAAAACGCCTGATCCGGGAGATCAATGAGCAGGAATATCAGATATCCTTAAAACCGGTGGTCGTAAAGACAACTTTCGAAAAAGCAAGCGAAGAGACCACGGAGGAGACAGCAGCTTTAGAGACAACAGAAGCTGTGTCAGAACAGAAATCTGCGGCTTTGGATACGGGTGACGAGAGAGAATCCACGAAAAATGACGGACTTTCCGAGATGCAGAGACGGAGAAAAGCTCTGGAGGCCGGGGAGAGCGTGGACTGGGTGGATCAGGAGACGAACAGGGAGCTGGGCGATCCGGATGAGAAAGACCGGCATTCATCGAATTCCCGGACCTCTCCGACAGAGACTGTGCCGCCGAAAACTGCGGAGCCGAAAACTACGGAGCCGAAAACTGAGGAACCGAAAACTGCGGAACCGGAAACTGCGGAACCGGGAACTACAGCATCGGAAACTGTGCCGCCGGAAACTGCACCGCCGACAGCCCCGGAGACAACAGCAGCGGTTACAGAGACTACCGCCGCGTCCGGAACGCTGGCGCCGGAGACGAAAACACCGGCGTACTTAAGGGGACCGGGATTTGAAGATCCGGATAATCCGAAAAATCAGAATTAAAAAAGTAAAAAAATTGAAAAAAACAGTTGACGGATCAGAGTCGTTGCGTTATAATACAACCTGTTGATGCATTGGGCTATCGCCAAATGGTAAGGCAACGGACTCTGACTCCGTCATTTTCAAGGTTCGAATCCTTGTAGCCCAGTTTAAAAACTAAATATTGTCCAAGTGTTTCAGACACATATTATTGGGCTATCGCCAAATGGTAAGGCAACGGACTCTGACTCCGTCATTTTCAAGGTTCGAATCCTTGTAGCCCAGCTAACGAAAGGCTGTTAATCTTTGTGAATGCAAGGCTTAATGGTCTTTTTTCTTGCGCTTGGCAGGCATTTGTGTTAAGGTAGTGGTGCGAAAGGACGGTTTGCATTGACAGACATCTGAGCATTGAAGGCCCGTGTTTATGAGCGGGAAGTTCGAGACAGATTGAGACAACAACATGAGGTTAGACTATGTACGAATTAAACAGCCGGGTCCGGTACAGCGAGACGGATATTGACGCGAAGCTGTCCCTGACCGGAATTATGAATTATATGCAGGACTGCTCGACGATGCAGTCAGAGGATGCCGGCGTCGGGATCGGATATCTTGGACGGGAAAAGAAGGCGTGGCTTTTGTCCTCCTGGCAGATCGTGATCGGACGCCGTCCGGTCCTCGGGGAACGGATCAAGGTTCTGACATGGCCCTATGCAGTCAAGGGACTTTACGCGCTGAGAAATTTCGCAATCCTCGATGAAAAAGGAGAATATCTGGTAAAAGCCAATTCCTACTGGTTCCTGATGAATACGGAGACTGGCCGGCCTATGAGGATTACGGATGCGGATACTGATCCGTACGGCGAATTTAATCCGAAGATCGAGATGGAGGACGCGGGACGAAAGATCGCCGTGCCGAAGGAGATGGAAGAGACTGGACGTCTGGTGGTCATGAAACATCTTCTGGATACAAATCTCCATGTAAATAACGCCCAGTATGTGGATATCGCGAGAGAGCTTGTCCCTTCGGGAACCGAGATCGGCGAGATCAGGGCAGAGTACCGGAAGGCGGCGGTGCTCGGGGACGAGATCGTTGTCAAGCGCGCAAGAGAGGGGATGTCGCATCTCGTATCTCTTTGCAATGCAAATGGTGATGTGTTCGCGAATATTGAGTTAAAAGAGAGGACGCAGCCGCAAAAGTATCCGGCTGCGGGAGGACGAAAGACATGATGGAAATTGGAAAAATTCAGAAACTAAAGGTGATCAAGGAGAAAGACTTCGGAATTTACCTTTCTGACGGGGACAAGGCGGACGCCCAGGGTGTTCTTCTCCCCAAAAAACAGGTGCCGGAAGGAACAAAGATCGGTGATGAGCTGGAGGTATTCCTCTACAAGGACTCTGAGGACCGCCTGATCGCCACCACATCAAAACCGAAGGTGACTCTCGGTGAGACGGCTGTCCTTGAGGTCAAGGAAGTTTCCAAGATCGGTGCGTTTCTCGATATGGGACTGGAAAAGGACCTTCTTCTCCCGTTTAAGGAGCAGACCCATCAGGTGCGTAAAGGTGAGAAGTGCCTTGTGGCTCTTTACGTCGATAAGAGCAGGCGCCTTGCCGCAACTATGAAGGCATACCAGTATTTGAGAAGCGACTCCCCGTATCACACCGGTGACGAGGCGGACGGCTTCGTATTTGAGATCAATCCGGATATCGGTGCCTTTGTTGCAGTCGATGGCATCTATCACGGCCTGATTCCGAAAAAGGAACTCTTTTCCGGATACCGGGTGGGCGATGAGGTCCGCGTCCGTGTGACGAGAGTCCGTGGGGATGGAAAGCTTGACCTCACAACACGCGACAAGGCAGGCAGCCAGATCTTTTCTGACTCCGATCTTGTCATGAAGGTCATTGAAGAGTTTGACGGAGTTTTACCGTTCAACGATAAGGCATCACCGGAAGTTATCGCGAGAGAATTTAAACTCAGTAAGAATGCGTTCAAGCGCGCGGTAGGTCACTTATTAAAAGAAGGAAAGATCGAGATCACGGAGAAGAGCATCCGAAAAATCGATAAATAAGGAAAATATGGAGGACAATCACATGAAGAAAGTAATCAGCACAACAAAAGCACCGGCAGCAATCGGACCGTATTCTCAGGCAATTGAGGCAAACGGCTTCGTATTCGCGTCAGGACAGATCCCGGTAGATCCGGAGACAGGTGTGATCCCGGAGGGAATCGAAGCACAGGCGGAGCAGGTTATGAAGAACATGAAGAATCTTCTTGAGGC
Source organism: Desulfotomaculum sp. OF05-3 (assembly GCF_003435535.1). Lineage (NCBI taxonomy): Bacteria > Bacillati > Bacillota > Clostridia > Eubacteriales > Desulfotomaculaceae > Desulfotomaculum > Desulfotomaculum sp. OF05-3. The sequence continues at coordinate 20,813 of NZ_QWGO01000003.1, forward strand.
AGCAGGAACATCCATCGACCAGGTCGTAAAGACAAGTGTATTTATCAAAAATATGGATGATTTCGCAATCATCAACGGCATCTACGCGAAATATTTCGAAAAAGACTGCCCGGCACGTTCCTGCGTGGAGATTGCAAGACTTCCGAAGGATGTTCTGCTTGAGATGGAGGCAATTGCTGTAAAATAAGCGGGGCTGGAATGGATTTGTGTGTGACTGTGAATGGAATTAGCAGTTATGAAATTTTTGGAACCTAAGCGGCGGCTGTCAGAAAAGGACAGCCGCCACTTTTTGGCAATTTTGATAATGATTTAACTATCTTCCTGCCTGTTTTTATGAAAAAAGAGTATATTTGTCAAAAACTTAAATTCACTATATGGAATATGCATGGAAAAAACGGAATTTTTTTGTGGAATAACCATATGGAAAAACAAGTGTTATTTGTGTATGATGAATACAACCGATATAAAAATAGGTTAAGTCTGCAATTTTCCAGTTAACCATGAAGAATACAGATCAGGAGGAAGTCAATGTCCGGTTTAACGTTAAAGAATATCAACAAGACATTCCCGGGTGACCAGCAGGCAATCCGGGATTTCAATCTGGAAGTGAAGGACAGGGAATTTTTGATCCTGGTGGGACCGACGGCATGTGGAAAATCGACACTGCTTCGGATGATCGGCGGCCTGGAGGAGATTACCTCCGGCAGTCTGATGATTGATGGAATGGATATGACGGACGCGGACCCGAAAGAGAGAAACGTCGCAATGCTTTTCAAGAACAGCGTGCTCTATCCTGGAATGAGTGTGGAGGACAACCTTACATTCTCCCTCAGAATGGCAAAGATGCCGGCTGCCGAGATCGCGAAAAGAGTGGATGAGACTGTGGGGATCCTGAAAATCGATGGAATCCTTGAAAAAATGCCGGAGGAACTTTCGGCAGCGGATACATACCGTGTTCTTCTCGGACGCGCCCTGATGCGCCGCCCGGGGATCCTGCTCTTGGACCGCACCATCGCGGAGGCAGACCCGGATGTCCAGGAACTGATGAGAAAAGAGTTCGTAAATATCAACCGTGAGCTTGGAATTACCGTGATCTACGCGACGGACAACCAGAAGACCGCTATGGCATTAGGAACGAGAATGATCGTCATGAACGAGGGCGAGATCTGCCAGGAAGACTCCGCGCAGAATATCTATGACCATCCGGAGAGTCTGTTTGTGGCAGGATTCTTCGGAACACCGAGAATGGATCTTTCCATTGCCAAGGTGTTGGAGGAGAACGGAAATATTATTCTGAAGTTTGCGTCAGGAAAGATCCGGCTTTCCGGAGAAAAGGCTGAACTTTTAAAGAAACTCGGCTATGTCGGAAAAGAAGTCTTCACAGGCGTACGACCGGAAAAGATCGTTCCGGCGGAAGATGGAAAGGGTGAGATCACCGGAGACATTCTTGGCAGCGAGGAGATTGAGGATGCCACATACATCCGTTTCCATGTTGGAGAAAACGAATTTCTTGCAAAAGCATCCGACGGTGAAAAGCCGTCCGAAAAGAAAATGTCCTTTGCGGTCTCCGGAGATGATGTGTACCTTTTCGACAAAGAAACAGAAAAAATTATTGTAACTGTTCAGTAGGTCTGCGCACTTGCTGCGCTGACCGTAAGGAAATATATGAAGGTACTGAATCGTTACGAATAACCAAAATATCAGGCAGACCGGTTCCAGATGGGAAATCCGGTCTGCCTTTTTCCATGTTTTTTAGTAAAAAATACAAAAAAAAATCTTTTCTTTTTTGTGATTTTGCATTAGAATAAATGTGGATATGTCCATACTGCGAAAAGGAGAGGGCGCTATGATTTCAAATCAGATTTTACAGTCGAATATCGAAGGACTGAAAGAGATTACAAGAATTGACCTGTGCGTCTGTGATGTGGAGGGAAAGGTCCTGGCTTCCACATTCGAGCATGCGGAAGAGTATGAAAGTTCCATACTTGCGTTTGTGGATTCTCCGGCGGACAGCCAGGTGATTTCCGGTTATCAGTTCTTTAAAGTATTTGATGAACATCAGCTTGAGTACATCCTGCTTGCAAAAGGCGGCAGCGATGACGTGTATATGGTAGGCAAACTGGCAGCATTCCAGATCCAGAATCTTCTGGTGGCCTACAAAGAAAGATTCGATAAAGATAATTTCATCAAGAACCTGCTTCTTGATAATCTTCTGCTCGTTGATATCTACAACCGGGCGAAGAAACTTCATATCGAGACAAATGTAAAACGTGTCGTATTCCTGATCGAGACAAAGAATGAGAAAGATACGAATGCCCTGGAGACCATGCGCAGCCTGTTCTCCACAAAGACAAAAGACTTTATCACCGCAGTCGACGAGAAGAATATCATTCTTGTCCGTGAGGTGAAACCGGGTGAGACCTATGAAGATCTCGAGAAGACAGCAAATACGATTTTAGATATGCTGAACACAGAGGCGATGTCCAAAGTGCGCATCGCGTTCGGTACCATCGTTGGCGAGATCAAGGATGTTTCCCGTTCCTACAAGGAAGCAAAGATGGCTCTCGATGTCGGAAAGATCTTCTACAGCAGCAAGAACGTTGTAGCGTACTCCAACCTCGGTATTGGCCGTCTGATCTATCAGCTTCCGCTTCCACTCTGCCGGATGTTTATCAAAGAAATTTTTGATGGAAAGAACCCGGATGAGTTCGACGAGGAAACACTCACAACGATCAACAAATTCTTTGAGAACAGCCTGAATGTCTCCGAGACATCAAGACAGCTCTACATCCATAGAAATACGCTTGTTTATCGTCTGGATAAGCTCCAGAAGAGCACCGGACTGGATCTGCGAGTATTTGAGGATGCGATCACCTTCAAAATTGCCCTGATGGTTGTAAAGTACATGAAGTACATGGAGAATCTGGACTACTAAATTATGATAGAAATTTCAAAACTGACAAAGACCTATGACAGGGGTACGAAAGCCCTGAAGGACGTGAACATCACCATCGATGACGGGGAATTTGTCTTCATAACCGGCCGGAGCGGTTCCGGAAAATCTACACTGATCAAGATCCTCTTGAAGGAAGTGGAGCCGACCTCCGGTCGTGTTGTCGTTAATGACATGGACCTCAGAAAGATGCCGCGAAGATATGTTCCGAAGTATCGCCGGCGTCTCGGTGTCGTATTCCAGGATTTCCGTCTTTTAAAGGACAAGACGGTCTATGAGAATGTGGCATTTGCCCAGCGGGTGATCGGGGAGTCCAGCCGGACGATCCGGGAATCGGTTCCGCAGATGTTAAAGATGGTAGGCCTTTCTTCCAAGTATAAGTTTTTCCCGCATCAGCTCTCCGGCGGAGAACAGCAGCGCGTGGCGATTGCCCGGGCACTGATCAATCGCCCGGAGATCCTGCTTGCCGACGAGCCCACAGGAAACCTGGATCCCCACAATGCGATGGAGATCATGGGACTCCTGGAGAAGATCAACCGGCGTGGAACAACGGTGATCGTTGTCACACACAGCCATGAGATCGTGGACCTGATGAAGAAACGCGTCATCACGATCGACCGCGGAATGGTGGTCTGTGATGAGGAGGAAAGTGGGTACCGTTATGAGGATTAGCACATTCTGGTTCTGCATGAAGCAGGGACTGGTAAATATATGCAGAAATATCTGGTTTTCCCTTGCGTCGACCGCGATCATTTCTGCATGTATTTTTTTATTCTGCGTATTTTTCTCCGTGATCACCAACATCGAATATATGGTCCGCATGGCGGAGACCACAATGGGAATCACGGTATTTTTTGATGAGAACCTGACGGAGGACGAGATCAAAGACATCGGCGCGAAGATCGAGTCGGACAAGTCGGGAATGATAAAAGAGATAAAATTCGTCTCCGCTGAGGAGGCGTGGGACGGCTTTAAGACAGAGTATTTCGGTGAGGATGAAGCCTTAGCGGAAGGTTTTGCGGATGACAACCCGCTTGCAGGCTCCTCTTCCTACGAGATCCGCCTGAACAATATTACGGATCAGGATGGAATGGTGGCATACCTGGAAAGTATTGATGGTGTGCGGAAAGTAAACTATTCCAACAGTGCGGCTACGGGACTTGCAAGCTTCAATAAGATCCTGGGCCTGCTGTTCGGCGTCCTGATCGCCATGCTGTTGGCTGTTGCGGTATTCCTGATCAGCAATACGATCTCCGTTGCGGCTGAATTCCGGAAGAACGAGAACAGGATCATGCGTCTTATCGGAGCGACGAACTTTATGATCCGGGCCCCATTTGTGGTAGAAGGAACGATCCTGGGGCTTGTCGGAGCGGCGATCCCGCTGGGGGTCATGCTTTTTGTCTACCGACAGACGGTGGAGTATGTGATGAACCGGTTTGAACTTCTCTCCGGAATCATCCAGTTCCTGCCGCTTGGAACCTTCTATCCGATGATGGCGGCGATCGCCCTGGCGCTGGGCGGCGGACTTGGATTTTTTGTAAGCTTCTTTACGATCCGCAAAGAGCTGCGCGTGTAGGAGGGGACAGCATATGAGAAAATCAGGAAGATTTCTGGCTACGGTCCTGTCCTTTGCCCTGGTTCTTGCGACACCGCTTTCTGCCCAGGCGACAAAGAGCGGATTGAGTGACGCGAAGAGCAAAAAGACGGCGCTGGAGGCGGAAAAAAAGAAGACGGAACAGGAGCTAAAGAACCTGGAAGACCTTAAAAGCGATACGACGGCCTATGTCAAAAAGCTGGATTCCAGCCTGGAGTCCATCGGAAATGAGCTTTCAAAGCTTGGCGATGACATAGACGCGAAGGAAAAACAGATCGATACGACGAAACAGGAATTATCCGAGGCGAAGGAGACGGAGAAAAGCCAGTATGAATCCATGAAGCTGCGGATAAAATATATGTATGAGAAGGGCGACAGCACCTATGTGGACCTACTCATGGAGTCCGGCTCCCTCTCGGAGCTCTTGAGCAAGGCGGAGTACATCACAAAGATCTCGTCCTACGACCGGCAGAAGCTCGATGAATATGCCGCTACGAAGGAGAAAATCGCGGAGAAGGAAAAGAGTTTAGAGAGTGAACATGCCGAGCTCCTGATGCTTCAGGACGAGACGGAGGCAAAACAGGCGTCCGTGGAGAAGCTTCTGGCTGCAAAACAGACGGAGCTTCAGAACTACGAGACGAAGATCGCCTCCGCGGAGGGACAGATCTCCGAGTACGCGAAGTCCATCGAGGCCCAGGAGAACCAGATCAAGTCCATCGAGGCAGAGATCAAGCGGAAGGAAGAGGAAGCGAGAAAGAAAGCCGAGGAAGAAAAGAAAAAGGCCGCAGCGGCAAACAAGGCGGCACAGACGTATAAAACCGTGAGTCTTGGGGACATTAGCTTTACATGGCCGTGTCCTGCCAGCGGGCGGATTACTTCCGGCTTTGGAGGGCGAAAATCCCCGACGAAGGGCGCGTCCTCGAACCATCAGGGAATTGATATCAGCGCGCCGACGGGAACATCGATCGTGGCTGCTGCTGCGGGTGAGGTCGTGATCGCGACTTACAGTTCTTCTGCAGGAAATTATGTGATGATAAGCCATGGCGGCGGCGTGTATACAGTTTATATGCATGCATCGAGCCTGCTTGTATCACAGGGGCAGAGTGTGAAAAAGGGACAGACCATCGCGAAGGTCGGTTCGACGGGATACTCCACCGGGTCTCATCTCCACTTCGGAGTCCGGGTGAACGGGTCCTATGTGAATCCGACGAAATATGTGAGCCCGTAGGGACTGACAGGCAGAAAAGAGAGCCTGCGGTGCTGAATGCAGGGAAATATGACCTGTAGACTTTTTACATAAAGATCCTGGCACAGTTTTTATCGGATGAGATCTGGCTGCCCTGGGATGAAGGAGAAAAGACATTGGAAGAGAAAGAGACAAAAAATAAATTTTGGAAAGGCGTCCTTGTCGGAGTCCTTGTGACAGCATTCTCCGGACTTGCAGTCGTAGGTGTTGCAACGGGGATCTGGACCGTAGGAAGGCGTGCATCTGAGAGCCAGAGCACACAGACCGCGGAGACATCCGGCACTCAGCTGGATATGAACAAGATCACGCCGAAGCTTCAGTATATGGAGGCACTGATCGATAAGTACTTCCTGTTCGATGAGAACATGACGGAGGAAGAACAGGCAAAGAACGGAACGGCGGAAGACTGGATCTACCGCGGTTACATGTCCTCGTTGAACGATCCGTATTCCGTATATTACGATAAGGACGAGTACACAAGCCTGAATGAGGAGACTTCCGGAACTTACTGCGGAATTGGTGTACAAGTGAGCCAGAATGTATACACAGGAATCATCACAGCGGTCAAGGTGTTCAAGAACTCCCCGGCCCAGGAAGCCGGAATGCTGCCGGGAGATATCCTCTATAAAGTAGAAGATATCGAGGCTACCGGAGAGGACCTGTCTCTTCTCGTCAGTGACCACATCCGAGGTGAGGAGGGGACGAAGGTTCATCTGACTGTGTACCGCCAGTCCACGGATGAGTATGTAGAGATGGACGTGGAGCGCCGTATGGTGGAGAACCCAACAGTAGAGTATGAACTGCTGGATAATCATGCCGGCTACATTTCACTTTCTTCCTTTGAGGAGGTAAGCTCTGAACAGTTTAAGAGCGCTGTGGATGATCTGGCATCCAAGGGAATGGACAAGCTGATCATCGATCTTCGAAACAACGGCGGCGGCGTTGTTCAGGCGGCGAAGGATATTGCGGACTACCTGCTTCCGGATGGAAAGACCATTGTAAGCTTCAAGGGAAAAGGAATCGATGACAGCGTCTATACTTCCGATGACGGACATGAGGTAGATGTCCCGATCATTCTTCTTGTAAACGGTGAAAGCGCCAGTGCGTCCGAGGTTCTGACAGGTGCCTTAAAGGACAATGCCTGGGCAACGATTGTAGGCGAGAAGACCTTCGGAAAAGGAATCGCTCAGGGCATCTTCAACCTGCCGGACGGCAGCGGTCTGAAGCTCACAACGGCATACTACTACACCCCGTCAGGCGAGTGCATCCACAAACTTGGCATTGAGCCGGATGTGACCGTAGCTCTCGACGAAGACTTAAAGTCAAAGATCGAGATCCCGAAGGATGAGGACAACCAGCTTCAGACAGCTCTGGAGGTCTTCGATGAAGGCGTGGATGCCGTAAATGAAAAGATCTCCGCAGAGAACGGGGAGACAGCGACTGCGGACGATGATTTTGAGGCGAAGGTGAAGGAGAATCTGGAGATCGAGAACGAAGCAGGGGCTGCGCAGTAGAATCTGCCCGGCAGATAAATTTGCGTTTCTACTATATTATATATAGAAGAAACAGTGCATTATACAGCTCATCAAAGAGGAAAAAGACACTTGAAAATTAATATGAAGTGTACTTTTTCCTCTTTTTCGTTTCAATCTGTGCATGGAAAACCATGATTTGAACATGCTCCTGCCGGTTATCCACAAATTGAAAAAACCCTTGAAAAATAAGCAAAAAAAGCTTGATTTTTCGATTTCGATGTGTTATTCTTATCTGGCTGTGACATGATAGCGTTGAAACGAGAGGTTGCTGCCTGAGAATGGCAGGTGTTCCGTGGAGCGAATGTCAAGTTAGGAAACTGGCGACAAGTCACTGTACCAAATTAACAGCTGCTCAGGGTAAGGGGCAGTAACAACGTGTGAATCGGCATGATACACACGAGACCGTGTACAGTCACCGCTTGTCGTACTTCGATTAAAAGTGCGAAAAGGAGGCGACTTTTTTTATGGCAAGTCAGGTTATGAGAATCACATTAAAGGCTTACGACCATCAGCTGATCGACCAGTCCGCTGGAAAGATCATCGAGACAGTAAAGAAAACAGGAGCACAGGTGAGTGGTCCGGTTCCGCTGCCGACAAAGAAAGAGGTTGTAACAATCTTAAGAGCTGTTCATAAGTACAAAGATTCCAGAGAGCAGTTCGAGCAGAGAACTCATAAGAGACTCATCGATATCGCAAGCCCGAGCCAGAAGACAGTAGATGCACTGTCCAGACTGGAAATGCCGGCTGGTGTTTATATCGACATCAAAATGAAAAATAAATAATTGAAAAATATTTACTTTTCATGCTACTGAAATGTAGCCACTAAAATTAGAAATCCTGAATGGTTCTGATATAAAAGCAACACTACTCATCCTGAAAGGGAATCAACATCATTACAATATGTAATGTCATAGTGTTCCACCTATGTTGGGCTGCTCTAGGATGAACGCACAGTAAATTCTGTTTTGCGTTCCGCTGTAGATTAGTAACAGGAGGTAAAAACAATGAAGAAAGCGATTTTAGCTACAAAAGTCGGAATGACTCAGATCTTCAACGATGAAGGCGTTCTTGTTCCGGTAACTGTTCTTCAGGCTGGTCCGTGTGTAGTAACACAGGTTAAGACAGAGGAGAACGATGGATACAAAGCTGTACAGGTTGGCTTTGTAGATAAGAGAGAGAAACTTGTAAACAAGCCGGTAAAGGGTCACTTCGACAAGGCTGGCGTATCTTACAAGAGATTCGTTAGAGAGTTCCGTTTTGAGAATTCTGAAGAGTATAACGTAAAAGACGAAATCAAAGCTGATATCTTCGCTGCTGGCGATAAGGTTGATGCAACTGCTATCTCCAAAGGTAAAGGTTTCCAGGGCGCTATTAAGAGACTTGGACAGAGCAGAGGACCGATGGCTCATGGTTCTAAATTCCATCGTCATCAGGGTTCCAATGGTTCCGCAACAACTCCGGGCCGCGTATTCAAGGGCAAAGGCATGCCGGGTCAGATGGGTAACAAGAAGATTACCACTCAGAACCTCGAGATTGTCAAGGTTGACGTTGAGAACAACCTGATCCTTGTTAAAGGCGCTGTACCGGGACCGAAGAAGTCCTTAGTAACATTAAAGGAAACAGTAAAGGCTAACAAATAAGCTTTTACAGGAAAGGAGGAAACAGAAATGGCAAACGTATCCGTATACAATATGGAAGGTAAAGAAGTTGGCACAATCGAGCTGAACGACGCTGTATTTGGTGTTGAAGTGAACGAGCATCTCGTACACATGGCTGTTGTTGCACAGCTTGCAAATAAACGTCAGGGAACACAGAAAGCAAAAACACGTTCTGAGGTTTCCGGTGGCGGCAGAAAGCCGTGGAGACAGAAAGGAACAGGTCACGCTAGACAGGGTTCCACAAGATCTCCGCAGTGGACAGGCGGCGGAATGGTATTCGCTCCGACTCCGAGAGATTACACAATCACTCTTAACAAGAAAGAGAAGAGAGCTGCTCTTAAGTCCGCTCTTACAAGCAGAGTAAACGAGAACAAGTTTGTAGTTGTTGACGAGTTAAAGTTCGACGAGATCAAGACAAAGAACTTCAAGGCTGTTATGAACAACCTCAAAGTTTCCAAGGCTCTTGTTGTTCTTGCTGACAACGATCAGAACACAGTTCTTTCCGCAAGAAATATCCCGGAAGTTAAGACTTCCCTTGTTAATACAATCAATGTATTCGACATTCTGAAATACAACACTGTAGTAGCTACTAAGGCTGCTGTAGCATCTATCGAGGAGGTATACGCATAATGGCAAACGTACAGTACTACGACGTAATCCTCAAACCGGTTGTAACTGAGAAGAGCATGAACGCTATGAGCGAGAAGAAATACACATTCCTCGTACATCCGGAAGCAAACAAGACCATGATCAAAGAAGCTGTTGAGAAAATGTTCCCGGGAACAAAGGTTGACAGCGTAAACACAATGAACGCTGACGGTAAGAACCGCAGACGTGGCATGGTAGTAGGCAAGACTGCTAAGACTAAGAAAGCAATCGTTAAGCTTACAGCAGACAGCAAAGATATCGAAATCTTCCAGGGTCTGTAATTTTTGAAACTATGCGGCAACCAAAGCCGCGATACGAAAAATAGAAACGCCAGAAGGCGTTGAAAGGAGTCAGAAATGGGAATCAAAACCTATAACCCATATACACCTTCCAGAAGAAATATGACAGGTTCTGATTTCTCCGAGATCACAAAGACAACTCCGGAGAAGTCCTTAGTAGTTTCTTTAAAGAAGAACGCTGGTCGTAATAACCAGGGTAAGATCACCGTTAGACATCAGGGCGGTGGAAACAGACAGAAATATAGAATGGTTGACTTCAAGAGAAATTCCAAAGACGGAATTCAGGCAACTGTAATCGGTATCGAGTACGATCCGAACAGAAGCGCTAACATCGCTTTAATCTGCTACGCAGATGGTGAGAAGTCCTATATCCTTGCACCGCAGGGCCTTACAAACGGCATGAAGGTTATGAGCGGCGAGCACGCAGAGGCTAAGGTCGGCAACTGCTTACCGTTATCCTTAATTCCGGTTGGTGCACAGGTTCACAATATCGAGCTTTTCCCGGGCAAGGGCGGCCAGATGGTTCGTTCTGCAGGAAACGCTGCACAGTTAATGGCTAAAGAAGGAAAATACGCTACACTTCGTTTACCGTCCGGCGAGATGAGAATGGTTCCGATCGAGTGCCGCGCAACAATCGGTGTTGTAGGCAACGGCGACCACAACCTTGTTAAGATTGGTAAAGCAGGTAGAAAACGTCACATGGGTATCCGCCCGACAGTCCGTGGTTCCGTTATGAACCCGAATGACCATCCGCATGGTGGTGGTGAAGGTAAGACTGGTATCGGCCGTCCGGGTCCGTGCACACCGTGGGGCAAGCCTGCTCTTGGTCTTAAGACTAGAAAGAAAAACAAACAGTCTAACAAGTTAATCGTAAGAAGAAGAAATGGTAAGGCGATTTCATAATCGATAGGAGGTAAAACGATGGCTCGTTCACTTAAAAAAGGACCATTTGCAGACGCTAGCTTACTGAAGAAGGTAGACGCTATGAACGAGGCAGGACAGAAACAGGTTATCAAGACCTGGTCCCGCCGTTCTACAATCTTCCCGCAGATGGTTGGTCATACAATCGCAGTACATGACGGCAGAAAGCATGTACCGGTATACGTAACAGAAGATATGGTTGGTCACAAACTTGGTGAGTTCGTTGCTACAAGAACTTACAGAGGCCACGGCAAAGACGAGAAAAAGTCCGGACGTAAATAATAGATACGCTTTGAAAGGAGGTTCCAGTAATGGCTAAGGGACATAGAAGTCAGATTAAGAGAGAGAGAAATGCCCAGAAGGATACAAGACCGTCTGCAAAGCTGTCTTACGCAAGAGTATCCGTTCAGAAGGCTTGTTTCGTATTAGATGCCATCAGAGGCAAAGATGTTCAGACAGCACTTGGTATTGTAACTTACAATCCTAGATATGCTTCCAGCTTAATCGAGAAATTATTAAAATCTGCAATCGCAAATGCTGAGAACAACAACGGCATGAACGCAGAGAACCTGTATGTGGAGGAGTGCTACGCATCTCAGGGACCGATTATGAAGAGAGTAAAACCGAGAGCACAGGGTAGAGCTTACAGAATCGAAAAGAGAATGAGCCACATCACCATCGTGCTGAACGAGAAATAATAGGAGGCAGTTATGGGACAGAAAGTTAATCCACACGGCATGAGAGTCGGCGTTATCAAAGACTGGGATTCCAGATGGTACGCTGAAGCTGATTTCGCTGACAACCTCATCGAGGATCATAAAATCAGAACTTACCTTAAGAAGAGATTATACAGCGCTGGCGTTTCCAAGATCGAGATCGAGCGCGCATCTGATAGAGTTAAAATTATCGTTTTCACAGCAAAACCGGGCGTAGTTATCGGTAAGGGCGGATCTGAGATCGAGAAGGTCAAAGCTGAAGTTCAGAAGATGACTGCTAAGAAGGTATTTGTAGACATCAAGGAAGTTAAGAGACCGGACCGTGAAGCTCAGCTTGTTGCAGAGTCCATCGCTCAGCAGCTTGAGAACCGTGTTTCCTTCCGTCGTGCTATGAAGTCCACAATGTCCAGATCCATGAAGGCTGGCGTTCTTGGTATCAAGACAGCTGTTGGCGGACGTCTTGGCGGTGCTGATATCGCACGTACAGAGTTTTACAGCGAGGGAACAATCCCGCTTCAGACATTAAGAGCAGATATTGACTATGGTTTCGCAGAGGCAGATACAACTTACGGCAAGCTTGGCGTTAAAGTTTGGATCTACAAAGGCGAGGTTCTTCCGACTAAGGGAAATAAGGAAGGGAGCGATAAATAATGTTAATGCCGAAAAGAGTAAAGCGCCGCAAACAGTTCCGTGGAACTATGGCCGGTAAAGCTTTAAGAGGAAATACAATCTCCAACGGTGAATATGGCCTTGTTGCCCTTGAGCCGTGCTGGATCAAATCTAATCAGATCGAGGCAGCCCGTGTTGCCATGACTCGTTACATCAAACGTGGTGGTAAAGTTTGGATCAAGATTTTCCCGGACAAACCGGTAACAGCTAAACCGGCTGAGACTCGTATGGGTTCCGGTAAGGGCGCTCTTGAGTACTGGGTAGCAGTAGTTAAACCGGGCCGTGTTATGTTCGAAATCGCTGGCGTTCCGGAGGAAACAGCAAAGGAAGCTCTTCGTCTTGCTATGCACAAACTCCCGTGTAAGTGTAAAATTGCTTCCAAGGCAGATTTAGAAGGCGGTGATAACAGTGAAAACTAATAAGTATGTAGAAGAATTAAAAGCGAAAACCGCTGCAGAGTTAAATGAAGAATTAGTTGCAGCAAAGAAGGAGCTCTTCAACCTGAGATTCCAGAACGCAACCAACCAGTTAGATAACACAAGCAGAATCAAAGAGGTTCGCAAGAACATCGCAAGAATTCAGACTGTTATCACAGAGAAGGCAAGAGTTGCTAACTAATCCCGTATCGGTGAAGAACCCCAAGGCATGCCTGCGGGTTGATTAGTTGTCATTATGACACACGCCGATGCGTGTAACAAATCGATTTTGAAAGGAGATTATCCGTCGTGGAAAGAAATCTTAGAAAAACACGTACTGGTAAGGTAGTTAGCAACAAGATGGACAAGACAATCGTCGTTGCTATCGAGAACCACGTAAAACATCCGTTAATCGGAAAGATCGTTAAGAAGACATATAAGTTAAAAGCTCATGATGAGAAGAATGAGTGCAATATCGGCGATACAGTTAAAGTGATGGAGACAAGACCGTTATCCAAGGATAAGAGATGGAGACTTGTTGAAATCGTCGAGAAAGCAAGATAATTGATTCGAGGAAGGAGTATCAGGCATGATTCAGCAGGAATCCAGATTAAAGGTTGCCGATAATACAGGTGCAAGAGAACTGCTTTGTATCCGCGTTATGGGCGGTTCTACAAGAAGATATGCTAACATCGGTGATGTAATCGTAGCCTCCGTTAAAGAAGCAACACCAGGCGGCGTTGTTAAGAAGGGCGATGTAGTCAAAGCCGTTGTAGTTCGTTCTGTAAAAGGCGCACGTCGTAAAGACGGTTCTTATATTAAATTTGATGAGAACGCAGCAGTTATCATCAAAGATGACAAGACTCCAAGAGGAACCCGTATTTTTGGGCCGGTCGCAAGAGAGCTTCGTGAGAAACAGTTCATGAAGATCGTATCTCTGGCTCCGGAAGTATTATAAGGAGGTGCCAGGTAATGCATAAAATCAAAAAAGATGATATGGTAAAGATCATCGCAGGTAAAGATAAAGATAAAACTGGTAAAGTTCTGAGCGTAGACACCAAGAAGAACGAAGTTGTCGTTGAAGGCTGCAACATGGTAACAAAGCATACCAAACCGAGCCAGACAAACCAGAACGGCGGAATTGTTCATCAGGAAGCTCCGATCGACATCTCCAACGTAATGCTGTTCATTGACGGAAAAGCTACAAGAGTTGGCTTTGAAGTTAAAGACGGTAAGAAAGTCCGCGTTGCTAAGGCAACCGGTAAAGTAATTGACTAATAGCAGAGAGGAGGAAACACAAGTTGGCTAGATTAAAAGAAATGTACCAGAACGAGATCGTTGAAGCAATGATCAAGAAATTTGGTTATAAGAATATCATGGAAGTGCCGAAGCTCGATAAGATCGTTATCAACATGGGCGTAGGCGAAGCAAAAGACAACGCGAAAGTCCTTGACTCTGCAGTTCGTGACCTCGAGATCATCACAGGTCAGAAGGCAGTCCTTACAAAGGCTAAGAAGTCTGTCGCAAACTTCAAACTCAGAGAGGGCATGGCTATTGGATGCAAAGTTACCCTTCGCGGCGAGAAGATGTATGAGTTCGCTGATCGTCTGATCAACCTCGCTCTTCCGCGTGTACGTGACTTCCGCGGCGTTAACGCTAACGCATTCGACGGCAGAGGTAACTACGCACTCGGCATCAAGGAACAGTTAATTTTCCCAGAAATTGAATATGACAAAGTTGACAAGGTTAGAGGTATGGATATCATCTTCGTTACAACCGCTAAGACTGACGAGGAAGCTCGTGAACTGTTAACATTATTCAACATGCCGTTTGCAAAGTAATTAGGAGGATTTATCCATGGCTAAAACTTCAATGAAGATTAAACAGCAGCGTCCGGCAAAGTTCTCCACAAGAGAATACAACCGCTGCAGAATCTGTGGTCGTCCACATGCATATCTGAGAAAATATGGCATTTGCCGTATCTGCTTCCGTGAGCTCGCTTACAAGGGCGAGATCCCGGGCGTAAAGAAGGCAAGCTGGTAGGATTTAGCTGCTTAGAAAAGCGTCAGAAGTCAGGTGGGAACATCGTGTTTCCCCGCCTGGCCGTGCAGAGAAGCGCTTAATAGGCTGACTGGTCCCGTTCTTCGACCACAGGGAAAAGAACTTCCCTATACATCGTAACAACGCCTATACGGAAAACTTGTTTTCCCCAGGCCGAACAACACTCCTGTGCAGCGCGAATGATTCGCGAACCACAGTGACAAACCAACAATCCATTAGGAGGAAATATAATCATGACAATGAGCGATCCGATTGCAGATATGCTTACAAGAATTCGTAATGCAAACACTGCTAAACACGATACAGTAGATGTTCCGGCTTCCAAGATGAAATTAGCTATCGCTGATATCCTTGTAAGAGAAGGTTACATCAAGAAATATGACATCGTTGAGGACGGTGCATTCCAGACAATCCGCATCTCCTTAAAGTATGGCGCTGACAAGAACGAGAAGATCATCTCCGGAATCAAGAAGATCTCCAAGCCGGGCTTACGTGTATACGCTGGCAAGGAAGATATGCCGAAGGTACTTGGCGGACTTGGTATCGCTATCGTATCCACAAACCAGGGCATCATCACTGACAAGCAGGCTAGACAGCTTGGTGTCGGCGGCGAAGTTCTTGCATTTGTTTGGTAATTATTCCCATTGATGTTATCGCACCCCGCCTGCAAAGCTGAACATTGATCCAGCAGGGCGGAGTTTGCGTGCGTCTGGAGGCAACTTCAGACCAGATATAACATAGAAACTGAAAACAGAAAGTGTAAAAGCACTTTCCGAGAATCTAAGTAGGAGGTAAAAGGCATGTCACGTATTGGTAGAATGCCGGTAGCGATTCCAACAGGCGTAACTGTAACAATCGCAGAGAACAACAATGTGACCGTTAAAGGTCCGAAGGGAACACTGGTAAGAGATTTACCGGTAGAGATGGAAATCAAAGAAGAAGATGGACACATCGTCGTAACAAGACCGAACGATTTAAAGAAGATGAAATCTTTACACGGTCTTACAAGAACGCTAATCCATAACATGATCCAGGGTGTTACTGAAGGCTACGAGAAGAAGCTTGAGGTAAACGGTGTTGGTTACAGAGCTCAGAAGCAGGGCAAGAAGCTCACACTTTCCCTTGGTTACTCCCATCCGGTAGAGATGGAAGATCCGGAAGGTATCGAGACTGTTCTTGAGGGTCAGAACATCATCATCGTTAAGGGCATCAGCAAAGAGAAAGTCGGCCAGTATGCAGCTGAAATCAGAGAGAAGAGAAGACCGGAGCCGTATAAGGGCAAAGGTATCAAGTACGCTGATGAGGTTATCAGACGCAAAGTTGGTAAGACTGGTAAGAAATAATTTAAGGAGAGTGTAAAAATGGTTAGCAAGCAGTCAAGAAGCGAAATCCGCAGAAAAAAACACTATAGATTACGCAATCGCTTTGCTGGTACAGCAGAGAGACCGCGTTTAGCAGTGTTCAGAAGCAATAATCATATGTATGCTCAGATCATCGACGATTCCGTTGGACATACTTTAGTATCTGCTTCCACTCTTGAGAAAGAGATCAAAGCAGAGTTAGAGAACACAGATACCGTTGATGCAGCTGCATATATCGGAACCGTAGTAGCTAAGAGAGCAATCGAGAAAGGCATCAAAGAGGTCGTTTTCGATAGAGGCGGTTTCATTTATCAGGGTAAGATTCAGGCATTAGCAGATGCAGCCCGTGAGGCTGGTCTCGTATTCTAATAGAGAGGAGAAAACAGCATGAAGCGTACAATCATTGACGCAAGTCAGTTAGAGTTAAATGACAAAGTTGTTGCCATTAAGCGCGTATCCAAGACTGTTAAAGGTGGACGTACCATGAGATTTTCCGCTCTGGTAGTAGTAGGAGACGGCAATGGTCACGTAGGCGCAGGCCTTGGTAAAGCAGGTGAGGTTCCGGAAGCTATCCGTAAAGGTAAAGAAGCTGCTATGAAGAACCTTGTAGAGATCCCGATGGATGAGAACAAGAGCATCCCGCACGACTTCCTTGGCGAGTTCGGAAGCGCTTCCGTACTGATCAAGAGAGCTCCGGAAGGTACTGGTATCATCGCTGGTGGTCCGGTTCGTTCCGTAGTAGAGCTTGCAGGCATCAAGAACATCCGTACAAAGTCTTTAGGTTCCAACAACAAGACAAACGTAGTTCTCGCAACAATCGAAGGTCTTACAAAGTTAAAGACTCCAGAAGAGGTTGCTAAGAACCGCGGCAAATCTGTTGAAGACGTTGTTTGCTAATAGGAGGATAATAAAATGGCAGAGAAGTTAAAAATCACATTAGTAAAATCCCCTATCGGCGCTGTTCCGAAGCAGAGAGCGACAATCGAAGCACTTGGTTTAAAGAAGATGCACAAGACTGTCGAGATGCCGGATAATGGTGCAGTTAGAGGCATGATCCAGAATGTTAGACATCTGGTTAAAGTTGAAGAAATCTAATTGATATAAAGTAAGGAGGTGCAGTGATGAACTTATCTAATTTACATCCTGCTGAAGGATCTAAGCATAGTGATAGTTTCAGAAGAGGTCGTGGCCACGCTTCTGGAAATGGTAAGACAGCTGGTAAGGGACATAAGGGCCAGAAGGCACGTTCCGGCGCACCGAGACCTGGTTTCGAGGGCGGCCAGATGCCGTTATACAGACGTCTTCCGAAGAGAGGATTTACAAACATCAACTCTAAGGAGATAGTTGGAATTAATGTAAGCGTATTAGAGAGATTTGAGAATGACTCCGTAGTATCCGTTGAGACATTACTGGAGACAGGTGTGATCAAAAACCCGCAGGACGGCGTTAAGATTCTTGGTAACGGAGAGTTAACAAAGAAACTTGTCGTTAAAGCCAATGCTTTCAGTGAAGGCGCAAAAGCTAAAATTGAGGCAGTAGGTGGAACCTGCGAGGTGATCTAATATGTTAAAATCCTTACAGAAAGCATTTAAGGTGAAAGAAGTCCGCGACAGACTTCTTTACACCTTTATGATGCTTGTAGTCATCCGAATCGGCTGCTGTCTTCCGATACCGGGCGTTGATCCGAGCTATCTGCATGATTTCTTTTCAAATCTGCAGAACTCTGGAATGGGATTCTTTAATGCGATCACAGGAGGATCTTTCTCCTCCATGTCGATCTTCGCATTGAGTATCACCCCGTATATCACATCTTCCATCATTATGCAGTTACTCACAATTGCAATTCCGAAGCTTGAGGAAATGCAGAAGGACGGTGAGGATGGAAGAAAGAAGATTGCAGAGTACACCAGATATCTTACCGTCGGCCTGGCTCTCTTTGAGTCCTGCGCAATGGCAGTTGGCCTTGGCGGAAAGGGACTTCTTCTCGAAGACCACCGTAACATCTGGGGATATCTTACGGTCGTAGCCGCTATGACCGCAGGTTCTGCTCTTCTGATGTGGATTGGCGAGAGGATTACAGACAATGGAGTAGGAAACGGTATTTCCATCGTACTTCTGATCAATATCGTATCTGGTACTCCGCAGGATATGATGACATTATATGAGCGCTTTATGGCAGGCAGATCAGTTGCAGTCGCAACTGTATCAGGCATCATTGTACTGGCAATTATCGTTGCGATCGTTGTCTTTGTCCTCGTTTTAAACGATGCAGAGCGCCGGATCCCGGTACAGTACAGCAAGAAGATGCAGGGCCGCAGAATGATCGGCGGACAGTCTACCTACATTCCGTTGAAGGTAAACACCGCGAACGTTATTCCGGTCATCTTCGCTTCTTCCATCATGTCAATGCCGGTTATGATCGCTCAGTTCTTCCACGTTGATTATTCAACCATCGGTGGAAAGATCCTGTTAGCGTTGAGCTCATCCAACTGGTTTAAACCGGAAGCTCCGGCTTACTCCATTGGTATGCTCGTATATATCGTATTAGTCGTACTGTTCGCGTATTTCTATACGTCCATTACGTTTAACCCGCTGGAAGTTGCTAATAATATGAAGAAGTCCGGCGGCTTTATCCCGGGCATCCGCCCAGGTAAGCCAACCTCAGACTACCTCAACAATATCTTAAACTATATTGTATTTATCGGTGCCTGCGGACTGGTGATCGTGTGCATTATCCCGATCATCGCATCCGGTCTCTTCTCTGTCGGCAGTCTTTCCTTCGGCGGCACATCCCTGATCATTATTGCAGGTGTAATCCTCGAGACGATCAAGGCTGTGGAGTCTATGATGCTTGTAAGAAATTACAAGGGATTCTTAAATGATTGATCAAATAGAGAAATAGCAGCAGCTGCGTGCTGAAAATCGGAGCGGGCGGAAAGATGCTTTTCGCCCGCTTTTCGGTTTTTTAGGACGAGTGGAGGAAATTACAATTATGAAAATCATTATGTTGGGCGCACCGGGAGCCGGAAAAGGCACCCAGGCACAGAGAATCGCGGAAAAGTACGGAATCCCGCACATTTCCACCGGAGACATCTTCCGGGCAAACATTAAGAACGGAACAGAGCTTGGCAAGAAGGCAAAAGCATTCATGGACCAGGGACTTCTTGTTCCGGACGAACTGACGGTTGATCTTGTTATGGACAGAATCAGCCAGCCGGACTGCGAAAAGGGTTACATTCTCGATGGTTTCCCGCGTACGATCCCGCAGGCAGAGGCTCTCACAGAGGCTCTTGCCAAAAAGGGAGAGGCGATCGATTTCGCGATCGATGTTGACGTACCGGACGAAAAGATCGTTACCCGTATGGCAGGCCGCCGTGCATGCGTAAAGTGCGGAATGACTTATCACATCGTATATGCTGCTCCGAAGAAGGAAGGCATCTGCGACAAGTGCGGCGCTGAACTCATTTTAAGAGATGATGATAAGCCGGAGACTGTTACAAAACGTCTTTCTGTTTATCATGAGCAGACGCGCCCGCTCATCAGCTTCTATGCGGATAAGCACGTCCTCTACACCGTAGACGGAACGCAGAATATGGAACAGGTATTTGAGGCTATCACAAAGATTTTAGGAGCTTAAAATAATGGCAGTAACAATTAAATCGCCGAGAGAGATCGAACTGATGCGAAAAGCCGGAGAAATTCTGGCGCAGGTGCACGAGGAGCTGCATGCAGCTGTTCACCCGGGAATGTCCACTCTGGACATCGATAAGCTGGGAGAGCGTCTGATCCGCAGCCATGGATGTATTCCTTCCTTTAAAAATTACAATGGATATCCTGCATCCATCTGCGTGTCCGTAAATGATGAGATCGTACATGGAATTCCGAATAAGCACCGTATTTTAAAGGATGGCGATATCGTCAGCCTTGATGCGGGGACGATCTATAAGGGATACCATTCCGACGCAGCCCGCACCTGGGCAGTAGGAAACGTCTCCCCGGAAGCACAGAAACTGATGGATGTCACAAAACAGTGCTTTTACGAAGGTATTAAATTCGCGAAAGCAGGCAATCATCTGAATGATATCTCCACGGCAATCCAGGCATACGCCGAAAAATTCGGCTATGGCGTTGTCCGCGAGCTGGTTGGACATGGAATTGGTACCCACCTTCATGAAGATCCGGAGGTCCCGAACTTTGCGACAAAGAGAAGGGGAATCCTTTTACAGCCGGGTATGACTCTGGCCATTGAACCGATGATCAATGCCGGCACACCGGATGTAATCTGGATGGACGATGACTGGACCGTTGTTACAGCAGATCATGCCCTGTCCGCTCACTATGAGAATACGATCCTCATCACTGAGGGCGAGCCGGAGATTCTTTCCCTGCGCCCGGGCCTCGAATAGGAGGCACCGTATGGAAATGACCCCGGGATTCCTGGCAAGATCGCTTGCCGGAAATGACAAGGATAAAATCTATGTCATATCGGAGGACCTTGGAACATACGTTTCTCTGCTTGCAGAAAACGGCCGGGTCCTCCGGAAAAATAAAAAGCATGTCCAGATCATTAAGAAACGAAACAGGAGGTAAATTTTATGTCTAAGGCTGACGTAATCGAGATCGAAGGCGTCGTTGTTGAGAAACTGCCGAACGCTATGTTCCAGGTTGAACTTGAGAATGGCCACAAGGTATTAGCTACCATCAGTGGAAAACTGCGTATGAATTACATCCGTATTCTTCCGGGTGATAAGGTAACATTAGAGATGTCCCCGTACGATTTATCCAAGGGACGTATTATTTGGAGAGATAAATAGTATCCTTGACAAAGGGCTAAAAAAGTTGAAGAAAACCAATAAAAATGCTTGATTTTCCGCCAAGGAAGTGTTATAATGCTCAAGCGAACTTTGTTGGAACGCTTGTATTATGCCCATTTTCAGGTGCTTTTTATACAGGTATAGCAACCCGTAATGCCGTTCCCAGATGGCACGGAATCGGTGTGTTTCCGGCAGTAAAGGGAAGCGGACTACGAAGGAAAGGAGAATTACTGTGAAAGTAAGATCATCAGTAAAACCGATTTGCGAGAAGTGCAAGGTTATTAAGAGAAAAGGCAGTATCAGAATTATCTGTGAAAATCCTAAGCACAAACAGAGACAGGGCTGATGCCGCAATTTGCCTGTATTTTTTCGCGCGGCTTTGACATGAAACGCGAGAGTGCGTTGTTGTGTCGGCAATAACTATTTCTACAATATTTAAATGGAGGTACCACTCATGGCTCGTATTTCAGGTGTTGATTTACCAAGGGAAAAACGTGTCGAAATCGGCTTAACTTATATCTACGGTATTGGTAGAGCAAGTGCAGACCGTATTCTTGCTGCGGCTGGTGTAAATCCTGACACACGTGTAAAGGATTTAACCGATGACGAAGTAAAGAACATTGCAGCAGTAATCGCTGAGACTCAGACTGTTGAAGGTGACTTACGTCGTGAGATCGCTTTAAACATCAAGAGACTTCAGGAGATTGGATGCTACAGAGGTATTCGTCACAGAAAGAGTCTTCCTTGCCGTGGTCAGAAGACCAAGACAAACGCAAGAACATGCAAGGGTCCGAGAAAGACTGTTGCAAACAAGAAGAAATAATTATCAGTAACAAATGTTTTGAATCACGTTGCATGTTTTAAAGACAGGAAACAGGGTTCAGTAAATGAGAAAGTAGGTTAGTTTAAAATGGCTAAAAAAGTGTCCACTGCTAAAAAAGTGACAAAAAAGCGTGTAAAGAAAAACGTTGAACGCGGACAGGCGCACATCCAGTCATCTTTTAACAACACAATCGTGACATTAACAGATGCACAGGGTAATGCCTTATCTTGGGCAAGTGCAGGCGGTTTGGGATTTAGAGGTTCAAGGAAATCTACTCCATATGCAGCACAGATGGCTGCAGAAACTGCAACTAAGGCAGCTCTTGTACATGGTTTAAAATCCGTAGACGTTATGGTTAAAGGACCGGGATCTGGCCGTGAGGCTGCTATCCGTGCCCTTCAGGCATGTGGTCTTGAAGTAACAAGCATTAAGGACGTAACACCGGTTCCGCACAACGGATGCCGTCCGCCAAAGCGTAGAAGAGTCTAATTAGGAGGAAGTAAAATGGCAGTTGATAGAGTTCCTGTTCTTAAAAGATGCAGATCCCTTGACCTTGATCCCATTTATTTAGGAATAGATAAAAAATCCAACAGAGAATCTAAAAGAGCAAACAAGAAGATCAGTGAGTATGGTCTTCAGTTAAGAGAAAAACAGAAAGCTAAGTTCATCTATGGCGTTCTGGAGAAGCCGTTCCGTAACTACTACGATAAGGCTGAGCGTTTAAACGGACAGACAGGTGAAAACCTTATGATCCTTCTTGAGCGCAGACTTGACAACGTTATCTTCCGTCTTGGTTTCGCAAGAACAAGAAAGGAAGCAAGACAGATCGTTGACCACAAGCACGTTCTTGTAAACGGCAAGTGCGTAAACATCCCGTCCTACCTTGTAAAGGCTGGAGATGTTGTTGAGATCAGAGAAAAGAACAAAGGCGACAACCACTACAAGCTGGTTCTCGAGACCACAGCTGGCCGTCTTGTTCCGGCATGGTTAGAGTCTGACCATGAGAACTTAAAGGGCGAGATCAAAACTCTTCCGACAAGAGAAGAGATCGACGTTCCTGTAAACGAGATGCTCATCGTCGAGTTATACTCCAAATAATTCACCGGAGCGGTTTTTACAAAGTATCTGGCCATTTCCGGCCGGATGCTTTGTGTTCTAAAAGAACGCTTCGTGGCATTTGTCAAAGCATACCCAAAAGGAGGGGCTTTTTGTGTTCGATTTTGAGAAACCAAACATTGAGATTGCTGAGATTTCCGAAGATAAAAGATACGGAAAGTTTGTCGTAGAACCGCTTGAGAGGGGTTACGGCACAACTCTGGGAAATTCCCTGAGAAGAATCATGCTTTCTTCTTTACCGGGTTCTGCTGTCAGCCAGGTGAAAATTGATGGTGTACTTCATGAGTTCAGTTCCATCGCCGGCGTTAAGGAAGACGTAACTGAGATCATCATGAACATCAAGAGCTTAGCAATTAAGAACAACAGTGATACAAACGAGCCGAAGACTGCGTACATCGAGTTCGAGGGTGAGGGTGTGATCCACGCTTCTGACATTCAGACAGATGCTGATATCGAGATCCTGAATCCGGACCAGGTTATCGCAACCTTAAGCGGCGGCGCAGACAGCAAGTTCTACATGGAACTTACGATCACCAACGGCCGTGGCTACGTAAGCGCTGATAAGAACAAGAGCGACGATCTTCCGATCGGAGTTCTCGCTGTAGATTCCATTTACACACCGGTTGAGCGTGTCAATATGTCTGTTGAGAACACCCGTGTTGGTCAGCAGACAGACTACGATAAGCTCACACTTGAGATCTACACAAACGGAACACTGGATCCGGACGAGGCAGTCAGCCTTGCTGCTAAAGTTTTAAGCGAGCATCTGAATCTCTTCATCGACCTCTCTGAGAATGCAAAGACTGCAGAGGTTATGGTTGAAAAGGAGAACAACGAGAAAGAAAAAGTTCTTGAGATGAACATCGACGAGCTGGAGTTATCCGTTCGTTCCTACAACTGTCTCAAGAGAGCAGGTATCAATACCGTTGAAGAGCTTTGCAGCCGCACTTCTGAGGATATGATGAAGGTTAGAAACCTTGGTCGCAAGTCCCTCGAGGAAGTACTTGCAAAGTTAAAAGAACTGGGCTTACAGCTCAATTCCAGTGACGAACAGTAAATTTTGGTTGTGATACATTCACCCGGAAGGTAAGTCCGAAGGGCGCAGAAGGGGCGTAGAGCGACTCATTATGGAGAAAAAGGCGGCAGCCCAGTAAGTCCAAAGAAGCGTGGGCGGCTGTTCCACAAATGGAGGAAATTAAATCATGGCAGGTTATAGAAAACTCGGAAGAACTTCCAGTCAGAGAAAAGCATTACTTAGAATCCAGGCTACAAACCTTTTATATCATGGAAAGATCGTTACAACTGAGGCTAGAGCTAAAGAAGTAAGAAAGATCGTTGAGAGCCTGATCGCTCTTGCAGTAAAAGAGAAAGATAACTTCGAGACTGTTAAAGTTACAGCTAAGGTTGCCCGCAAGGACGCTGACGGCAAGAGAGTAAAAGAAGTTGTTGACGGTAAGAAAGTTACTGTATACGACGAAGTTGAGAAGGAAATCAAGAAGGACATGCCGTCCAGACTTCATGCAAGAAGACAGATGGTAAAAGCTCTTTATGACGTAACAGAGGTTCCGACAGCAGCAGCTGGTAAGAAGAAAAACACAAAGAAAGTTGATCTTACAAACAAGCTGTTCAACGAGATCGCTCCGAAGTACGCTTCCCGTAACGGTGGTTACACAAGAATCATCAAGATCGGTCAGCGTAAGGGCGACGGTGCTATGGCAGTTCTGATCGAGCTCGTTTAATTCTAATTTAATACGAAATCGCTGAAGACCGGTAGAATACGTGTGAGCGTGTTCTGTCGGTCTTCTTTTAGTGAGCGCAGAGGAAATACAAGCGGCTGCGAAGAAGAAATCTGTTTTTTCCGTGCCATTAACGGGCAAACTGCCTGCGAAGCAGGCGGTAGAGTGCGTAAACGCGGGTTTGCAAGTGAGCGGATGGTTCATGTTGAGTACTCATAGTACGAAAAAAGACCATAGACACTATCTGATAAATAATGTGTCTATGGTCTTTGTGACTTTCGTGTTTAGTTTATTCCGAGCTGTCGCTGGAACTGCTCAAAGAACTCGTTGAATGCCGCGGCGTTTGCCGGGTCTTTCATTAAGTTTGTGATGGTGAGTACATAGAAGAACTCGCCGATGCCGAGAAGAACGGCGATAACGCCGAGGATGATTCCGGCTGCTGCGGTGCCTCTGAAGGGCTGGCCTTTTTTGGAGATGATGGCGAAGCAGACCGCCCCGACGCCGCAGATGATAGCGACCGGGAAGGCGAAGCAGCAGAGCGTTAAGAGAGCGAAGATCCCGCTGATCAGGGAGATCGTCGCGAAGGAGTTCTTTTCGCGTCTCGGGCGCTGCGGCTGGTTCTGCCAGTAGGGCGGCTGTCCGTTATTGTACTGATTTTGCCAATACGGCGGCTGCCCGTTCTGCGGTGGGAACTGTCCGCTGTTCTGCTGATTCTGCCAGTATGGATTCTGTCCAGGATTCTGAGGCGGGATCTGTCCGTCATTCTGTGGATTCTGCCAGTATGGATCCTGTCCGTTATTCTGAGGCGGGATCGGCTGTCCGTTCTGTGGATTCTGATCTGCAGCCTGTGTTTCCTGGCTTATATCTTTATATTCAGATGAATTCTGATCTTCGTAATCTGCCATGAAAATTCCTCCTGTTGTAATTCTGCGGCGCTGCCGCCAAAATGCTCATAGCACTGTTCCCTGATAAAAAAGGCTGGTCAGCTCCTCGATGTTTAAGAAAAATAATACGGAACAGTTATCGTATAGTTTAACATGAAACGCCGTCCATGTCCACATTTAAGTTGCATAAGAGCATGGATTGAATTATAATGGAGAATGACATCTCCGGCGGCTTTATGCTTTCCGGGGTAGAACTAGAAGGAGAAAGAACATGGACATTTTAGGCGTACTGACTGCGGAATTGGGAGTGAAAATGAGCCAGGTCGAGGCGGCTGTGAAGCTCATTGACGAGGGAAACACGATTCCGTTTATTGCCAGATACCGGAAGGAAGTAACCGGTTCCTTAAACGATGAGGTATTAAGAAACCTGGATGAACGATTAAAATATCTGAGAGGTCTTGAAGACCGCAAGACTCAGATTCTCGCATCGATCGAGGATCAGGGAAAACTGACGGCTGATTTAAAGAAGAAGATCGAGGAAGCCGAGACTATGGTGGCGGTGGAGGACTTATACCTGCCGTTCCGCCCGAAGAGAAAGACAAGAGCCAGCATGGCGAAGGAGAGAGGTCTGGAGCCGCTGGCTGATACGATCCTGCTGCAGATGACAAAAGAACCGATGGAGACACTGGCTGCCCAGTATGTCTCCGAGGAGAAAGGCGTTGCAAACGCGAAAGAGGCCATTGACGGCGCAAAGGATATCCTTGCAGAGCGCATCTCCGAGGTGGCAAAATACCGTGCATACATCCGCAATGTGACAAAAGAGGAAGGTTCTATCGTCTCCGCGGCGAAGGACGAGAAGACAGAGTCCGTTTACGAGATGTACTATCATCACGAGGAGCTTGTAAGAAAGTGCGCTGGACACAGGATTCTCGCCTTAAACCGCGGTGAGAAGGAAAAGATCCTGACTGTAAAGATCGCGGCTCCGGAGGAGAAGATCTTACGCTACTTAAATAAGATGGTCATCACAAGAGAGAACCCGGTGACAACTCCGGTCTTACAGGAAGTGATCGCAGACAGCTACAACCGTCTCATTGCCCCGGCTATCGAGCGTGAAGTGAGAAATCTCATGACCGAGAAGGCGGAGGACGGTGCCATCAAGATCTTCGGAAAGAACTTAGAGCAGCTTCTCATGCAGCCTCCGATCGCAGGCCGCGTGGTATTGGGATGGGATCCGGCGTTCCGTACCGGCTGTAAGTTAGCAGTCGTTGACGCCACAGGAAAAGTCCTGGATACCGTGGTCATTTACCCGACCGCACCGCAGAACAAGGTGGAGGACGCGAAGAAGACCTTAAAGAAGCTCATCGAGAAATACAATATCTCCCTGATCTCCGTCGGAAATGGAACGGCTTCCAGAGAGTCCGAGCAGATCATCGCGGAGTTTATCAAGGAGATCCCGGAACACGTCCAGTACGTGATCGTAAATGAGGCGGGAGCTTCCGTATATTCCGCCAGTAAGCTTGCCACAGAGGAATTCCCGAAATTCGACGTGGGACAGAGAAGTGCCGTCTCCATCGCACGACGTCTCCAGGACCCGCTTGCGGAGCTCGTAAAGATCGATCCGAAGTCCATCGGTGTCGGCCAGTATCAGCATGATATGAACCAGAAACATCTGAGCGAGGCTCTTGGAAACGTTGTTGAGGACTGCGTAAATAAGGTGGGTGTCGACTTAAATACGGCGTCCGCATCTCTTTTAGAGTATATTTCCGGTATCTCCAAGGTGATTGCGAAGAACATCGTCGCATACCGTGAGGAGAACGGCGCGTTTACGAACCGCCGCCAGCTCTTAAAGGTCGCAAAGCTTGGCCCGAAGGCATTTGAGCAGTGTGCCGGATTTATGAGAATCGCAGGCGGGGACAATCCGCTTGACGGAACCTCCGTACATCCGGAGTCTTATAAGGCAGCGCTGGAGTTATTAAAGCGTGCAAAGATCGAACCGGAGGAGATCGCGAAGGGCGGCGTGGCCGGAATCAGCAAAAAGATCACAGATTACAAGAAACTTTCCGCGGAGCTTGAAGTCGGTGAGGAGACCTTAAAGGATATCGTAAAAGAGCTGGAAAAACCGGCGAGGGATCCGCGTGAGGAGATGCAGAAGCCGATCTTAAGGACCGATGTCCTTGATATGAAGGACTTAAAGCCGGGAATGATCTTAAAGGGAACCGTCAGAAATGTCATCGATTTTGGCGCTTTCGTAGATATCGGTGTCCATCAGGACGGTCTGGTGCATATTTCCCAGATGTCCAGGAAGTATATCAAGCATCCGCTTGAGGCTGTCAGCGTTGGGGATATCGTTGAGGTGAAGGTCCTTGGAGTGGATATGGCGAAGAAGAGGATTTCCTTATCTATGATATTGGATGAGGAATAAATTTTAAACTATCGATACGAAGGAACGTTTAGTTGACGGAATACACGGGCCAGACGGAGAATATTCCGGCGAGCCGAAGAAATGGAGGAGTCAGTCATGAAGTATAATTTTGATGAAGTGATCGACCGTAAGGGAACCTATGCAGTGAAGGTTGAGCGCCTGCCGAAGGGAGCGGACAAGGATTCTCTTGCCCTCTGGGTGGCAGATATGGACTTTGCCTGCGCAGAACCGATCTTAAAGGCTCTCCATGAGCGGATCGACCGGAAGATCTTTGGCTATACCATGTACGATGCGGACGAGTGCATGGACGCTGTGACAGGCTGGATGAAGAAGCGCTATGGCTGGGATGAGAGCAGAGAGAACCTGTTCTTCTGTCCGGGCGTTGTGGCTGCCTATGCAGCGCTCATCAACCTCCTCACGGAGCGGGGGGACGGGATCGTTCTCCAGCGCCCGATCTACTATCCATTTACGAATAAGGCCAACAGCAACGGCCGCATTCCGGTGGACAATGCCCTGATCTATGAGAACGGTGCTTACCGGATCGACTTTGAGGATCTCGATAAGAAGATGGCGGACCCGGCAAACAAGGTTCTCGTGGTGTGCAGCCCGCATAACCCGACAGGCCGTGTCTGGACAGAAGATGAGCTTAAAAAGACGGTTGAGATCTGTAAAAAATATGACAAATGGATCATCTGCGATGAGATCCACTGTGATCTGATCCGCCGCGGCGTGACCTTCACACCGATCATGAATGTAGCTCCGGAGTATGCGGACCATATCGTTGTCTGCACGGCACCGAGCAAGACCTTCAACCTTGCCGGAATGAAGACCTCCAACATCGTGATCCACAATAAAGAGCTTCAGAAAAAGTGGAAAGACTATGTAAATGGCAGCCTGTCCATGGACGGTGCTTCCGCTCTGGGCATGACGGCGATGATCGCGGCCTACACAGAAGGGGAAGAGTGGCTGGAGCAGCTGAAGGACTATCTGGATGGAAACTTCGCGTATATCGACGAATATTTAAAGAAATATCTTCCGAAGGCTCATCTCGTCAAGGCAGAGGGAACCTACCTCGCGTGGATTGATCTCAACGGGTACGTTGACCGGGATGAGAAAAAACTGGAAGAACTGATGCAGAAGAAAGCAAAGGTCGCTCTGGATGAGGGATATATCTTCGGTGAGGAGGGACGCGGATTTGAGCGCATCAACGTCGCTTCCCCGCGCAGCGTCATCGAGGAGTGTATGAACCGGATCCGGACGGCATTTGAAGAGGAAAAACTGGTATGAAAATTCAGGTGAAAATGACAGCGAGAGATATTTTTGATTTCTCCATGTACAGCGCGTATTCGGGATTTGCCGGGATCTTTACATTCGTGTTCCTGATCCTGGTCATCGGGATTCTCGGATACGCATGGAGCTCAGTGGCAGTGATGCAGAGAGTCATGCTTTTGGGCTGTATCATCCTTTTTGTGTTTGTCCAGCCGATCATGATCTGGATGAAGGCAAAGGCGCATGCGAAAACGACCGGATACTCAACGCCGATCAATCTTGACGTTTCGGATGAGCAGATCGGGGTCGAACAGGCCGGTGTGACCGGAGAATTGAAATGGGATCAGATCTGGAAAGTCGTTCGGATCCCGAACATGTATATTATCAAGGTCGGACCGACAAACGGATATCTTGTGCCATTCCGGTCTATTGAAGGGAGACAACAGGAGTTTGTCGATTTCTGCAAGCGGAATCTTCCGCCGAAGAAGACGAAAGGATTAAAGGCATGATAAAAGAAACAAACGCACCGGAGGAGACCTTCGCCTTTGGAAAAATGCTTGGGGAACAGGCAAAGCCAGGCGAAGTGATCTGCCTGAACGGCGATCTCGGCGTCGGAAAAACAGTTTTTACGAAGGGCTTTGCTGAGGGACTCGGGATCACGGAGCCGGTAAACAGCCCTACCTTCACGATCGTCCAGCAGTATGACAGCGGAAGAATGCCGTTGTACCATTTTGATGTGTACCGGATCGGTGACATCAGCGAGATGGATGAAGTCGGATATGAAGACTGCTTTTACGGGGAAGGCGTGACTCTTATTGAGTGGTCCAACATGATCGAGGAGATCCTGCCGGAGCATGTGAAGACTGTCACCATCGAGAAGAACCTGGAAAAGGGCTTCGATTACAGAAAGATCACGGTGGAGGAAAAATAGATGCGGATTTTAGGAATTGAAAGTTCCTCACTGGTGGCATCGGCGGCCATCTATGAGGACGGGATCACGATGGCGGAATATACGGTGGATTTTAAGATGACCCATTCGCAGACCCTGCTGCCGATGATCGATGAGATGGTAAAACTTGTGGGGATCGATCTGAATACGATCGACGCCATCGCAGTATCCGGCGGTCCGGGATCCTTTACGGGCCTCAGAATCGGGTCTGCGACGGCGAAGGGACTTGGACTGGCATTAAATAAGCCGCTGATCCATGTTCCGACGCTTGACGCGACAGCGTACAACCTGTTCGGTGCATCCGGACTGATCTGTCCGATCATGGATGCGAGAAGAAACCAGGTCTACACGGGAATCTATCGCTTTGAGAAGAAATTTGAGACCGTGATGGATCAGGATGCGATGGATATGGGTGAGCTGATCGAAAAACTGAACGCGATGGGCGAGCGCGTGATCTTCTTAGGTGACGGTGTGCCGGTCTACGAGAAGCAGATCGCGGAGAAGATGACCGTGCCTTATGATCTTGCCCCGGCGCATGTAAACCGCCAGAGAGCCGCATCTGTGGCCGCTCTCGGTGCTGTCTATTTTGCGGAGGGAAAGATGGAGACTGCCATGGAGCATAAGCCGGACTACCTGAGAAAGTCCCAGGCGGAGCGGGAGCGCGAGGAGAGAGAAGAGAAGGAAAAGAACGCCTGATATTTCGCAAAAATAATAAAAATCATATACAGAGAAATCAATAAATAAAAAGTGGGATTGCTGTCCGGCGAGCAAAGCGTCGGTGAGTAGTCCCACTTTTTAACTGTCATGGAATTCTGAAAATTTCCCCAGCAAGGAATGGGGGATATAGGGGAATATGATGTCATTCGTTATTTGAATTTTCAAGAAAGTCCACCGCCCTCGATCTTGCCGAGATAGTCATTTTTCGCTTTTACGAATTTCAGAACGTCCACAGCTATTCCTCCAGATCAAATACAAAATCACAGCATTTACCGTCCTCCATCAGAGTTCTTGTTCTTGTCATTTTGATCTTGGAATTCATGCCTTTATAAAACGGTTCATCGCGTCCGCAGGATAAGACAGCTCCGAGATCCTTCATCCCGATACGTTCATACATGGCAACATACTGACATTCCAGAACATCTTCACAAAGATGTTTTTTTCCGTCTCCACTCCATGCAAGGTTTAAGGCACCGTTCGATGACCAGGGTTCCATCTGCATACGGATTGCCTGCAGGTCATTTCTTCCGAAGAGCGCCGCATATTCCTGACCTTCTTTAAAGGCGATGTCGAAGATGACTTTTTTTACGATCTCATATGTTTTTTCGTGTCCGAGTTCCTTTTCAAACGCGTCGATAAATGGCTTGACCATAAGCGCTTCAATTTCTCTTCTCAAAATGATCGGTACATCGTAAATTGTCTTCATGTGGTTTCCTCCTTCATGTGTACAAAGTCCCGGCTGCTACAGACCGGTAAGAAAATTGATTTTTTGATTCTTTTTATAAAAAAGCAGCAGTCCGACCACGGATTGGCTGAACTGCTGCGTCTTTCAGAAGTTATTTCTGTTCGCCCTCGTTTTTCTTTCTCTCTGCAAGTCCATTCAGGTAATAGAGAGTTGCCCAGCATGCATCGTGTGCGGCGGTCTGGTAGCTCAGAGTATCTGGATAGATCTCCACGAAATCCATGCCCTTTGCACCTGCGAGTCCGGCCTCGTGAAGCATCATGCACAATTCATAAGATGTTAATCCGCACATATCCTGCGGTCCCTGCGGCATGCTCGCTGCGTCAAGGCAGTCGGAACAAACAGTGATATACATCAGATCGGTATCTTTTGAGGCGATCTCAATTGCTTTTCGGATGGATTCTTTCCAGCCATTCTCTTTGATCTCTCTTGCGAGAATCACAGTTGCACCATATTTTTTTGCATTTGCAAATTCCTCTTTATGGTTACGCGGTCCGCGGATACCGATGTGAACGATCTTTGTGGAATCCATATTCGGATCATTGTAAAGCTGATAGAACGGAGAGCAGCGGGCATATTCATCATCACCAAAGTTGGAGTAATTGTCAAGATGGGCATCAATATGGAGAACGCCGACCCGCTTTGGATGACGTTTTGCAATCTCACTGATGATCGGATAAGCGATTCCATGGTCACCACCGAATGTGATCGGGAGTGCGTGGGCATCTTCAATCTGGCCGATCCTCTCTCTGATCGCTTCAAAGGTAAGCGGATAATCACCGTTTCTGCATGCGACATCGCCGAAATCACCGACTTTTAAGTAATCGAATGCATCAAGGTCAAAGTCCGGAAGATAGCCGGTATAGCGGATCGATACAGAACGGATTGCTTTCGGTCCTTCTGTGCAGGAAGAGTATCCGCCGATCGTGCATCCGCCTTCCCACGGAACACCGGTGACAACGGCATCCATGGAGGAAAGTTCACTTTCATTTTCAAGAACCGGAAGATTCAGCCAGGACGGAACTCCGCTGTAAATGTTGTTGGGTAAAAACGCCGGATCATAAATCGTTGGTTTGCTGTTTTTCATAATGTCATTTCCTTTCTTTGCTCAATTGCCCCATTGTCGAGGGCCATTTTTTACTTATGGTTATGAAGCAGTCAACAGTTACATGAAAACTGTATATGTCGCATTAAAAGACTTAATTTTATGCTTCTTTTGCATCGGCGGAATCAAGGATGTGAAGATTCAAATGTTCAGAGAGATATTCCAGTGTATATCCGCCGCCGATGCTGTTGCCTTTTTCGTCAAGTGCCGGTCCATAGATTCCAATTCCCATACGGCCTCCCACACAGGACAGGATTCCGCCGCCGACACCGCTTTTGGATGGGATTCCCACACGAACGGCAAATTCCCCGGAACGGTCGTACATGCCGCAGGTCAGCATAAGGGTTTTTAATGTTCGGACGACTTTTTTGTCGAGAAGGCGTTTTCCGGTAGTGGTGGAAATACCTCCGTTTGCAAGAAGAAGACCTAATTCGGATAATGATCTGGCATTTACACTTAAGGAACAAAGCTTAAAGTAGAGATCCAGAGTCTGGAGAACATCCCCCTTTAACACGCCCTTGCTCTTTAACAGATATCCGATCGCCCGATTCCTGTCGCCGGTCGCTTTTTCGGAGCGGTAGACGGATTCATCCAGAACGATTTCATTGTCATTACATAAGGTGCGGATAAATTCCAGCATCTTCTCGAAAGAGAAACGCCCTGCCAGAAGACTTACAACTTCAATGGCCCCAGCATTGATCATTGGATTGAACGGGCGGTTGCTCGCTGTGTCAAGCTTTAAAATTGAATTGAACGCATCCCCGGACGGTTCCATCATCACATTCTTAAAGACCTTTTCTTCACCGATGTATTGCAGTGCTGCTGCGAGGGAAACAATTTTACAGATACTCTGTATAGTAAAACGGCATTCGGAATCGCCAAATTCGATATGACGACCATCTTCTGTTTTAATACATAGTCCAAAATGTACTGGATTTGCTTTCCCAAGCTCAGGGATATAATCTGCGACTTTTCCCTGCAGCAGAAATTTTCGCCCATACTCCCAGGCATCTTTCGCAACTTCCTCCAGCATATATTCACCTCTTCTCATGTGCATGTATGTGTTAATGCTTTAACCGGCAAAAACACCAATAAAACTTGAAATACCAAGGATCAGGGAGATCGCAAAGATCATCAGACCAATAATGTTCTGAAGCATGGAGTTCTTATATTCACCCATAATTCTCTGACGGCTTGCAAGGTAAAGAGTAACACCTACAACGACCGGGAGTGCGATTCCATTTACAGCCTGAGCAGTCATGATCAGTGCTAACGGGTTGGTGCCAATTGCGGAAATAATAATTCCGACGATCAGAATGATTGCGCTTGTTCCTAAGAAACGTTTATCGGAGCCGTCTGTCTTCCAGTCAAAAAGTCCGGCTAATACGTAAGAGACACTGATCGGAGAGCAGAGCGCACTGGAAATACCTGCGGAGAGAAGTCCTAATGCCATGAAAGGCTGAGCGAAACGTCCGAGTGTACCTTCAAGCTGTACAGCCATATCCATTGCGTTGTTAACGCTCATGCCGCGCATAACCACTGCGGATGTGATCATAATGGAACCGGTGATAACACCGCCGATGATCATCGGTACGGTTGTGCCAAACATACAGAGCGGAAGTTCTTCCTTTGTATGCCATGTTCTCTGGGCACTTGCAGCATGCAGGAACATGTTGTACGGAACAACGGTCGTTCCGATGAGGGAAAGACATGTCATCAGTCCGCCCTTCGGGACTGTCGGGATGCAGCCGCGGAGCAGTTCGCCAAAATCGGGGCGAACAATGAGCATTGTCATAAGAAAGACGATTGCCATTAAGGTGACACATACACTTAAAAGCTTTTCCAGATATTTAACGGCATCACCGACAAAGAGGAGAACGATCAGAACGATAACTCCTAAGATCGGAGCCATGATTCTTGTCGGAACACCGGTCAGTGCGCTGGCTCCCATTGCCGTTCCGGTAAGGTCACCGCCCATATATGCGAGTCCGCCGATGGTGATCGCGATGATGACAAGGCCACATAAAATGTTTCGAAGAAGCGGACGGTCTGCAAAGTCATGCTTCATGTTTTCTGCGAGACCTTCCTGAGTGATGATACCGATCCTTGCCGCCATACCCTGCATGACGATAACTGCGATAACGGAAAAGACAACACACCAGAAAAGTGTGAAACCGTAAGTTGCACCTGCCAGTGTACAGCTTGTTACGGTTCCGGGACCGATGAATGATCCCACGATCACGAAGCCGGGTCCAAGGGAAGCAAGTTTTTCTTTCATAGTAAATTTACGAGTGACATTATTGGAATTCACCATGCTTTTTTCTCCTTTTTTAGTTGATCGATATGAATGTTCTAGTTATTCGGCCGAAAAAATGGAACTTTTGTAACTGTGTTGACAATATAGCATAGGAATGATAAAATGACAATAATTGTCAACTTGCTTTTGATAATATCAAACTCTGTTTGACAGGAGGAGGTATTTTGCCATTGGATGAATCGAAAAATGTTACGGAAAAGAATACAAAGGCTACGGAACGTCAGATCCAATCGGTTCAGCGTGCGATCAACATACTGAACTGCTTTACGATGACAAATTCTGCCCTGACGCTGGGACAGATCAGCAATCAGCTCAATTTGAACAAAGGCACAGTCCATGGAATCCTGAGTACGCTTTACCAGAATGGATATATCAGCCAGAATGGAAATGGGCAGTACATGCTGGGGGCGGCGCTGTTTAACAAAGCCTGTCTCGCTGCCGGGACGCGCCAGAGCATGTGCATTGACCGGGGTCATGACAGACTGCTGGCGTTAAGTAATCAGTTCCAGTTAAACGGAACCATGTTTGCAATGGAAGAAAAGCAATTGAGAGTGATTGACACAACTGAACCGACAAACTGCCCTTTTATTGTCCAGCGTGTGTCACCACAGATATCTCTGTATGATTCTGCAAGCGGAAAGATTCTGTTGGCATATTTATCGGAAAAAGAAAGAGCGGAATATCTGGAAAGGATGCCGATGACACCGTTCCAGAAGTCTTTCGAGGATAAGCAGAAGAATTTTGACGTGGAGTTATACCGGATCCGTAAAAATGGATATTCAGAAGAATACGACGCTCTTTTTACCGGAGTATCAGCGCTGTCAGTGCCGATCTTTAACCGATATCATAATGAATTGTTTGGAAGTGTGAGCCTGACGGGAATGAGTCCGATGATAAAGAAGAGAAGACAGGAGATTATTGCTGCGCTTCAGGCGCATGCGCGTTATCTGCAGGATTGTCTGCGTTTTTAAAGCAGAAAGAAATGGTGGCCGGATCAGATCCAGCCACCATCCATTTTTATGATCTGACCGGTCAGGTAATCCGGTGCTTCTACGAGTTTCATGACGAGGTCTGCGACTTCCTCCGGCTTTCCCATGCGGCCGGCGGGAATCTCGTCTAAGAGCATCTCATGCTCCTCCTCAGATAAAAATCCGTTCATCTCCGTATCAATGGCCCCGCAGGCGATGGCGTTCACCTGGATGCCGGAGGGGGCGAGTTCCTTGGCGAGGGCCATGGTGAGACCGTTGACGCCGCCTTTTGTGGCAGAGTAGGCCGCTTCGCAGGAGGCACCGCAGACACCCCAGACGGAGGAGATATTGATGATTTTTCCGCTGTGGTTGTGGATCATTCCCGGAATCGCCAGCTTCGTGCAGTGGAAGACAGAGGACAGGTTCGCGGAGAGGATTCGGTTCCAGTCCTCGAAACTTAGATCCTGTAAAAGGCCGATGATGGAGATTCCGGCGTTGTTTACGAGGACATCCACATGGCCGAAGTGGGACTCGATTTCCTTAAAAAGACGCTGGCAGTCATTCGAATTTCCGACATCCGCCTGTACCGCCAGACACTCTGCGCCCAGCGCCTCAACTTCTTTTTTCACTTCTTCCAACCGAT
Organism: Desulfotomaculum sp. OF05-3; assembly: GCF_003435535.1. Taxonomy (NCBI): domain Bacteria; kingdom Bacillati; phylum Bacillota; class Clostridia; order Eubacteriales; family Desulfotomaculaceae; genus Desulfotomaculum; species Desulfotomaculum sp. OF05-3. Next base: position 57,395 of record NZ_QWGO01000003.1, read on the forward strand.
CTGTGCTTCGGGCACAGTTGATCACGATCCGGTATCCACAGGAAGCAAATTTTAAAGCCACCGCCCGTCCGATCCCGCGGGATGAGCCGGTGACGAGAACTGTTTTTTTCATAATGAACTCCTATTTGCGTATAAAACTTTGTTGCTTTGTAACTGTTCAGTAGGTCTGCGCACTTGCTGCGCTGACCGTAAGAAAACATAGGCTGGAAGGCAAAAATCCCATCAGCGAAGCTGATCTGGAATGGATTTTTGCACGTAACTATGAAGGTACTGAATAGTTACGTTGCTTTTTGATGAGATCACAGCTGCCGGAAATGATCGGACTATAAGAATTCCGAGGATTGATGAAAACGGCAGATATGCATATTTTAAGGGAATAACACCGGAATTACAATAGGATTCCGGAAAAATCCACTGCAGTCCGGGCAGCGCATGGACTTTGGCTCGTTGTTCGCGTAAATAAGAGAGCCATGATCGCATCAGGATCAATGCAGTCATGGCTTTCGGCTTCGATATGGTTATTTCTGCAGTCTTGCCTCATTTAAGCTCATTCCGCCGCGGATATTGGCCTCAATGACGAGAAGGTCACCGTACTCCGTCTGGCTGTCGATAATGGAAGCCTGTTTTGTCAGAGATTTCCCGTCGAAAGCGGTTTTTCTGCGCATCTGGCGGAGTGTCTTCGCGAAGCCTGCGGTACGCGGCTGGTAAACATCTAACGGGTGGAGTCCAAGGACGACTCCGGAGCGGAGACCGAGGTTATCCATTGCGTCGGAGATGTTTGAGGTTGGGAAGTTCTTGTAGCTTTCGATCCAGTAGGTTCTTTCTTCTTTGTTGAAAATCATAATGTGTACCGCAGCCTGATATATATGTGCAGCTGCGATTCTCTTTTCAAAAAAATTGCAGGAAACGAATGGGGCTCTTCCCATGCAGCTATCATTTGATTTGCTGACAGTATCTTAATTATAACAGAAAGACATCAATAGTTTTATAAATTCAGGACAATTCACTATGCCAAAATATTATGAAGGTCAATTCCTGAAATTTATCGGTAACGCCCTTAAGGAAAATGCGGTCATACTCACTTGCATGTCTGCGTTTTCTCACATCATATTAATGGTAAATTTTGCCACAGGAATGCCACTTAAATTCCGGGAAAATTGATTGTATAATAGATATGTATGGTGCTATACTATAGAAGCCGCATTGTGTGCTGACTGACCGCGTGGTGCGGACAGAAGACGATAGGAAACAGGTGTAAATACTGAGATTGGAGGCATCATGGAACAGATCTATGACTTGATCATTATCGGTTCCGGTCCGGCGGGACTCGGGGCTGCGATCTACGCAAAACGTGCGGAGTTAAAGACCCTCGTGATTGAAAGAGAGATGATGAGCGGCGGACAGGTGCTTACAACATATGAGGTAGACAACTATGCGGGACTTCCGGGGATCGGCGGCTTCGATCTGGGAATGAAATTCCGGGAGCATGCCGATAAGCTGGGCGTGGAGTTTGCGAAGGATACGGTCTTAAAAATTGAGACCGCGGACCTTGCGGATGAGAACGAAGTCTTAGAGGCGGCAGAAGCGGGAGCGGGACACCCGCCTGTGATCCGTCAGGTAGTGGGAAAAAAGGAGACGAGACTCGCGAAAGCGGTCATTATCGCTTCCGGTGCCCACCACAGAAAGCTTGGCATCCCGGGGGAGGCAGAGCTTACGGGAAAAGGCGTTTCCTACTGTGCGACCTGCGACGGCGCGTTCTTCCGGAAAAAGATAACGGCGGTGGTCGGAGGCGGGGATGTTGCCCTTGAGGACGCGATCTTCCTTGCGAGACTCTGTGAGAAGGTCTATGTGATCCACAGGAGAGACGAATTCCGTGGAGCGAAAAGCCTGCAGAAGCGCCTAATGGAGCTTCCAAACGTGGAAATTCTCTGGGATACTGTGCCGGAGGAGATCTGTGGAACGGAAAAAGTGGAGACACTGAAGCTTCTCAATAAAAAGACCGGGGAAAAGAGAGATCTGGCTGTGGACGGCGTGTTCGTCGCAGTGGGAATCACCCCGAACAGTGAAGAATTTAAGGGATCCGTAGATATGGATCCGGCAGGATATATTGCGGCCGGGGAGGACGGAAAGACGAATGTTCCGGGAATCTTCGCGGCAGGAGACGTCCGTACAAAGGCGCTCCGCCAGGTCGTTACGGCAGTGGCAGACGGGGCAAATTGCGTTGCGTCTGTAGAACAGTACCTGTATGGTATAGAGTAGGAATTTTCTGAACTGAAAATTCCGTATGATACGGCAGCGGCAGCAGATAGACAGGAGAAAAAACGATCTATGAACAGAGCAGGAAGAATTATCGCGGTCTGCGGTCTGAGCGTGGCGCTCATGATGCCGCAGATCGCTTATGCGGCGGAAACCCTTTCGGTGCAGGTGAGTGAGAGAACGGGACTTACCACCGTCGGAAATAAACAGTCGGCTTATGACAACGTGGCAATCTCCCGCGTCAGCAACTATGTAAATATCCGTTCCGAGGCGAATACCTCCAGCAGTATCGTCGGCAAGATCTACAACAACTGCGCAGCAACGATCTTAGCTACAGTGGACGGAGAAGGCGGAACCTGGTATCAGATCAAGTCCGGTACCGTGACCGGTTACATAAAATCCGAATACTTTATTACCGGCGCTGATGCGGAGAGGATCGCGAAAGATATAGGTACGGTTTATGTGACGGTAAGCGCTGACAGCTTAAGACTCCGCGAGCAGCCGAGTACCGACAGCGCGATCCTCACCACACTTTCCAAGGACGCTGAGTACCTGGAAGTGAAGGAAGAGGGAGACTTCATCGAGATCCAGGTCGATGAATCCCTGAGCGGATATGTACATAAAGATTATGTCACCCAGCGCGTGGAGTTCAAGCAGGCCGTGAGCGTCGAGGAAGAGCGCCAGAAAGCGGAAGAGGACGCAAGGATCAGGAAAGAGGCGGAGGACGCTATCGCGAAGGTCGAAGCGTTAAAGAAAGAAGCAGGACAGGAGACTGCGTCTGCAAATAAGGACACCCCGTCCTCCACGATCGGAATGATTGCCCAGAATCCGAACGCGGATAACGGAACGACGAAAGAACAGAATAGTCAGGGCAGCCAGAGCACCCAGACCGGCACAAGCCAGAATACCGGAAATCAGGATACCGGCAGTACCGCAGGACCCGGCGGAAGCGGAACTTCCACCGGCAGCAGCACAGGAACCTCCGGCTCATATCAGAGTACCCAGAACGGTCCGGGAAGCGCAGTCTACAATTCCGCAGTCCGCACCGCGATCGTTGCATATGCGAAACAGTTCCTTGGCAATCCGTATGTATACGGTGGGACAAGCTTAACGAACGGAGCTGACTGCTCCGGATTTACGATGCGTATCTTTGAGCATTTCGGTGTGACGACCGGACGTACCTCAAGAGACCAGGCGGCAAACGGCAAGGAAATCTCCCTCGACCAGATCCAGCCGGGCGACCTGTTATTCTACGCAAGCGGAAAGACGATCAACCACGTTGCCCTCTACATCGGCGACGGAAAGATCATCCACGCCAGCACATCAAAGACCGGCATTATTATTTCTACGGCGTACTACCGTACTCCGGCGAAAGCGGTTACCTTCTTAGATTAAGAGCTGCAGGAATTTATTATGCAGCAATCTGTTCCAGCAGCAGATGTCCATTGATCTTCAGGATAACTGGGCAAAAGATAAAAGAAAAGATCATAAAGAAAAAATAAGGAGCTGTGGAAAAACAGCTCCTTATTGTGTATAATAAGAAATAGTGCAGTGTGTAAAAATCCCGACAATGAAGTCTGTTGATAAGTTAGAATAGCTTAAAATAAGACTTTGCAGGGTGTTTCGATGATGAAAAATTGGTCATTTACGACAGATTTACGACAAAAGTATAAAAAAGGATATTGAAAAACCTGGGAAGCGCTTGGCTAAGGTATGATTACCACCCCCTGTATATTATATATATTATTGTATTAGAAGAGAAGATGCAGAAAAGATGATAAAGAATAAATAAACTGATTAAGGATAGAATTGATGAGAAGCATTGTAAACATAGAACTCTAAGAGGTAATTGCTATGAAAGAAAACATGCTGTTTTCTGGCGAATCAAAGAATATCGAGTATAAGGTGACGGTACCTGATAAGAGCGAAAAATATATGAAAACAGTGGTGGCTTTTGCCAATGGTAAAGGTGGCAAGATTGTTTTCGGAGTAGACGATAAGACATTAGAAATTGTGGGAATGAATACGGAAAATATTTATAAAACCATGGATGCCATTACCAACGCAATTTCTGATGCGTGTGAACCAGCCATCAGACCGGATGTGGCTTTACAGACAGTTAAAGATAAAACGGTGATTGTTGTAGAAATTTTACCAGGTGCACAGCGTCCATATTATATAAAATCACAGGGGATGATTGATGGTACTTATGTAAGAGTATCTGGCACAACCAGACATGTGGAAGGGTATATGCTAAAGGAACTGATTTTAGAAGGGCAGAATCGCCACTTTGATAGTGAAATATGCCAGAACATGACGGTTTCAGATAGTGACATCAATGAACTTTGCAAAAGTATGAAAGAAACTGCTCTTGCCAACACATGGCAGGATAGTGAGAAGGCGAAGATAAAAGAGGTAACCAAGAACACATTGATTTCCTGGGGTGTACTGAAGGAGTCTGAAGGTGGTATATATCCCACAAATGCATATGCTCTTTTAACTGGAAGAATGCCACAGCAGCCTACTATCCAGTGTGGTGTGTTTAAAGGAACAAACCGTGCGTATTTTGTTGACAGGAGAGAATTTGAGGGTCCCATTCAGGAACAGATGGAAGCTGCATATCGGTATGTCCTTGAAAAAATCAATATGGGAATGACGATAAAGGGTATGTACAGACAGGATGTGTATGAATTGCCAACAGACAGCATTCGCGAGATTATTGCAAATGCTGTAGCACATCGTAGCTATCTCGAACAGGGGAGTATTCAGGTGGCATTGTTTGATGATAGACTGGAAGTAACTTCGCCTGGGATGCTCCTAAATAATGTCACCATTTCTAAAATGATGGTGGGGTATTCAAAACCGAGAAATCCTGCAATTGCAAGAGCCTTTGCCTATATGAAAATTATTGAGAAATGGGGAACCGGAATACCGAGATTGTTTGAGGCCTGTGCGGAATATGGTTTGCTTGAACCAGAACTGATTGATTTTGATGGGGATTTTAGGGTAAACATGTATCGGAAAAGAGATACGGACATAAAGACTAACACAAAAAAAGTCACTAACACTAACATAAAAACTGACACAGAAAAAGTCACTAACACTAACACAAAAACCAATACTAACATTAAAAAACAAAAAGCTAATGCGGAAACCGCAACCAGGATTCTGGAAATCATGCGAGAACAGCCAACGATTACTGTGAAGAAAATCGCAGATCAGATGCGATTATCAGTGGCCGGAGTCAGGTATCATATCAATAAAATGAAGAAAGATGGTTTGGTGGAACATGTAGGTCCTTCCAAAAAGGGTACATGGTTGCTACACGATGAATCATAGTATGCTTATTGTTGTAACGAAAAATTCAAAATTCACAGGATCAATCGAACTTGTTTACGATCATACCGCCTTAGTGTAAAATATTGTTTGAGAAGACGAGAAAAGGAGACAAAGCCAACGGAAATGGATAAAATGGCAGAGAAAGAGGAAGTAACCGCTGAGACTTCCACAGAAGATGCAGAAAAGGTTGTAGTAGAGCCTTATGATGCAGCAGATATCGATTTTGATACATTCTGCAAATCAGATATGAGAGTGGTAAAAGTAAAAGACTGTGTTGCAGTGAAAAATCCAAGAAGCTGCTGCAGTTTACATTAGATGATGGCAGCTACGAATATAAAGGTGCAGATGGCCGCAGGCATAGTGTGTATGCTGGAACGTTAAAGGAACTTCGGGAGAAGCGGAAACAGGCCGAGAAAAACGTGGAGGATGGAATCCTTTTTGTAAATCAGAACATCCTTTTAAATGATGTTTTTGATATCTATTTCAGTGGCAAGACGGAACTGAAAGAATCCACCAGATCGAATTATAAGTATATGTACGATAAGTTCGTACGTATGAAATTTGGAATGCGGAAAATCAACTTGATTAAGTATTCTGATATTCGGGAATTTTATAATTACCTGATCAATGACCTGAGTTTTAAACCGAACAGCCTGGAGATTATCCATTCATTGCTGCATCCGACATTTACACTGGCGGTGAGAGATGGTTATATTCGCTGTAATCCATCAGACGGGCTTATGGGTGATATCAAGAAAAGCCATTGTTGGGAGAAGCCACAAAGGCATGCACTGACAGAGGCAGAACAGGCAGCATTTGTTCAGTTTGTTTCAACCTCGCCGATTTATAGCCACTGGATGCCACTGTTTACATTTCTGCTTGGAACAGGATGTAGGATTGGTGAAACGATTGGTCTCCGATGGAATGATTGTGATTTTGAGAATAATGAGATTTTCATCAACCATAATGTTATTTACCGTTTCCGTGACTACGATGGTTGGCGGTTCCGTCTTACAACGCCCAAAACGAACGCTGGCAATCGTGTAGTTCCGATGCTGTCAGAGGTGAGGGAAGCGTTGCTTCAGGAACGTGAGAATCAGAAACGGTTCAAGCTGAAATCTCCGACGATAGATGGATATTCCAATTTTGTTTTTCTGAACAGGGAGCAGAATCTTCATAACCCGATGACTATAAATCGTGCAATTAAACGGATTATAAGAGATCACAATCGGGATGAAGTGAAACTGGCTGAAAAGGAAAAACGGGAGCCACTGCTGATTCGGGATTTTTCAGTTCACAATCTGAGGCACACGTTCTGTACCCGCTTCTGCGAAAATGAAACCAATCTGAAAGTCATTCAGGAAATCATGGGGCATTCGGATATCTCGACCACGATGAATATCTATGCGGAAGCAACGGCATAGAAAATGAAAAATTCTTTTGCAAATCTGGAAGGAAAACTGAGACTTTCATAGTCAGAAATGATGGATTTTTTACGACAGATTTACGACAAAATTTTTCAAAATATGCCACTTTATGCCACGATATGAGAAGTTACTGCATATGCGAAAAATGGCTTAAATACGCGCTTCGCAAGCATTTATGCGGGTTCCGGGAAAATGCCGGATACAAATCCAAAATATGAAGGCAGAAGATATAACTTCTCAGAGCCTTTAAAGTGGTATGTAAAAATTCATTTTAGATAGGAATTTTTGCCATTCAGCTTATGTTTTTATGGTCAGCGCGGCAGGTGCGCAGACATGCGGAACAACAAAATACAATATGTAAAAGTGAGGAAACACGTATGAATGAGATCGGAACGTTCGACATTCTGGGGCCGAACATGATCGGACCATCAAGCTCCCACACGGCTGGGGCACTGAGGATCGCTTTTATTGCCGGAAAAATGGTGGAGAAGCCGGCGGCGGTGCGCTTTGTGCTCTACGGATCCTTCGCCCGTACCTACCATGGACACGGAACAGACCGTGCATTAGTCGGCGGAATCCTTGGATATCACCCGGATGATGAAAGGATCCGCGATTCCTTTGAGCACGCGAAAGAGGCAGGACTTGACTTTACCTTCGAGGAAAACTTCACAGATAAGGAGATCTATCCGAATACGGTGGACATTTATGTAAAGGACGAAAATGGAAATGAGATGTCCCTGCGCGGAAAGTCCATTGGCGGCGGAAATGCGGTCATCACGCGGTTAAACGGCGTCGATGTTGATCTTACCGGAAATTACAGCACCATTGTTGTCCAGCACATCGACAAAAAGGGTACGCTGGCGTTCGTGACGGCCGTTTTGAGCGCTTACGACTTAAATATCGGTTCCCTGCGCCTTTACCGCGAGAGCAAGGGCAAGATGGCCTACGCGATCATCGAGGTGGATACTATGGTCTCCAGCCAGGTGATTAACGCGCTGCGGGGGTTTGAGGCTGTGAAAAACGTTCTTTTGGTTCCGGCGATCAATCTGGACTGATGGGGGGAGAAACGATGAATTTTATAAATGGTGCAGAACTTTTAGAGTACTGCGAAAAGGAAAATAAAAAGATCTCTGAGGCCATGTTCGAGCGGGAAACCACGTTTCTGGAGCAGGATCCGGAGAAGACAAGGGCGAAAATGAAGAAAGCATGGTCCATCATGCAGGCGTCGGCGAAGAAGCCGTTAAAGGAAAATATTGTCAGCATGGGCGGCATGATCGGCGGGGAGAGCAGAAAGCTCCACACGCTGAGGGAAAATAAGAAGAATCTCTGTGGGGATGTGGTTTCAAAGGCGATCGCCTATGCGGTGGGCGTTCTCGAGGTCAACGCGTCCATGGGACTCATCGTTGCGGCACCGACGGCTGGCTCTTCTGGTGTAATTCCGGGAGTCTGCTGTTCCCTGCAGGAAAACTACGGATTTACGGATGAGGAGATCTGCCAGGCGTTATTTAACGCGGCGGCAGTGGGATACCTCATTACGAGAAATGCCACGACAGCCGGAGCAGAGGGCGGATGTCAGGCGGAGGTGGGAGCGGCCAGTGCCATGGCAGCGTCAGCGGCTGTGGAGCTTTTCGGCGGAACACCGGCGCAGTGTCTCGACGCGGCATCCTTCGCGATCGTGAATATTCTGGGACTTGTTTGTGATCCCGTCGGCGGACTTGTGGAAAATCCATGTCAGAACCGGAATGCCATGGGGGCGTCAAATGCCCTGATCTCCGCGGAACTTTCTATGGCGGGAATCAAGAGCATCACCCCGATTGACGAGACCATCGGTGTCATGTATGCGGTGGGACGGTCGATTCCGTCAGAACTCAGGGAGACTTCCATGGGCGGTATGGCGGTCGCAAAGAGCGCATGTGAGGCTTGCGCGGCATGTGCAAAGGAAACTCAAAAATGAAGAAAAGAATAGTTGGCAACTGATAAAGGGCATCTAAACATAATAAACAGGCGGTACTTAATCTAAAATCAAGTACCGCCTGTATTTTTGCTGCCTGGCATTTCAGTCACTGTGCGGTTTCCCACATCAACGCTGCCGCCCGGCTATTCATTCTTATTAAGTTTCAGGATTCTTTAGAACTCCGGTTCAATGAGTCCGTAAGAGTTTCCTTTTCTCTTATAAACTACATTGACTTCGTTTGTATCAGCGTTGAGGAACATAAAGAAGTTGTGTCCTAAGAGTTCCATCTGTACGCAAGCCTCCTCGGCATCCATCGGTTTCATTGCGAAACGTTTTGTCTTTACGATATTAACGGTCTCCTCCGGCTCGGATTCTTCCTGAAGGAAGGCTTCGTTAAATGCTAAGGCGTTCTGCTTTTTGTCAACGATCTTTGTCTTATATTTCTTGATCTGACGCTCGATAATTTCTTCAACGAGATCAACAGATACATACATATCGCTGGAATCCTGCTCAGCTCGGATAATGCTGCCTTTAACAGGAATCGTAACCTCTATTTTCTGACGTCCTTTCTCTACGCTCAATGTAACCTGTACTTCAGTATCAGGAGAAAAATAGCGCTCCAGTTTTCCTAATTTACTTTCCACGGCATCTTTTAAGCCTGGTGTAATGTTGATATTTTTTCCGCTGATCGTGTAACGCATAAAATCAACTCCTTTGTTTGGGATGACTTAAGTATAGCACAAAATTCTGTAAAAGACAACCAAAATACATAAAAAATGAGAAAATTTAAAAAGGTAAAAAAAGGTGTATAAAAGCTCAAAAACTATATGAAGCCTTCCCGGTTTGTCAATGGGATTGGGCAAAAAAGTTGTCGGAAATGTAAATTTTATAAGATGTTCACAAAAATAAAACAAATATTAAGGAACCGTAAAATCCACCGATGGGGAGGAAAAAACTTGTGGATAATGTGGATAACTTGGTGTATAACTGCGAAATGGCGTGAAATCGGCATTTTTCGAGGTGGACAACTTTCCACATAATTTCGGTGGATGAGTGTGGATAAAGTGGATAACCAGCCAATCGAATGTATGGTTTGTGCAAGTTGTACATTTAAAGGGGAAAAGCGGCAGGAAGAGAGAAAAATAGACAGAAGTGAGGGAGAAGCCGGGGGAAGGAGTCAGGGAGATGTCGAAGAGGAAAAAATTGAATTGTCGAAAAATTGTCAAAACGGTTTTAGAAAAAACAGCAGGGATGCGGCGCAGATGGACGATGCGGCGGCGAGAAGATGTAGCAGGGAGTTTTATCGGGAATTGCGCAGGCGGAGATAAGGATTTATGTACGAAATGTTAAAATTACATGAAGTCATTGAATAAAAACCCGGAAGGTGTTAAAATATTAAGGATTGTACGATGCAGACGTATGCGGTTATGCGGTAAAATCCCGCAGGACGGAGCAGCGGACATCAAAAACGATTCAGATATAGAAACTTGTATGCAGTGGCCTGATGTGAGATGAACCATGCGTCATGTGGATAAAATCCGGCTCCGGCGTTTGAAAGACCGTGTATCCGTGGATAACTCCCGCGAGATGGATAAAAGGGTATCGCTGCATGTGTATATTTATTTATGTAGGAGAACAAGCAGAATGAATTTTGTTGAAAAAGTATTTGGTACGCACAGTGACCGGGAATTAAAGTATATTTACCCGATCATCGATAAGATCGAAAAAATGCGTCCGACGATGCAGGCGATGTCTGATGAAGAATTAAAGGATCAGACAAGAAAATTCAAAGAGCGCCTCGCACAGGGGGAGACCCTGGACGATCTTCTGCCGGAGGCATTCGCAACCGTCAGAGAGGCGGCCAAGAGAGTTTTAAAGATGGAGCACTACCCGGTACAGCTCATCGGTGGTATCGTCCTTCACCAGGGACGTATCGCTGAGATGAAGACAGGTGAAGGTAAAACTCTTGTTTCCACCTGTCCGGCATACTTAAATGCCCTGGCTGGAAAAGGTGTTCAGATCGTAACCGTCAACGACTATCTGGCAAAACGTGATGCTGAGTGGATGGGACAGGTTCATGAGTTCCTCGGCTTAAAGGTCGGCGTGGTATTAAACTCCATGACCTCCGAGGAGAGAAAAGCCGCTTACCAGTGTGACATCACTTATGTTACAAACAACGAGCTCGGTTTCGATTACCTTCGTGACAATATGGCGATCTACAAAGAGCAGATGGTACTCCGTGATCTCGACTACTGTATCATCGATGAGGTGGACTCCGTATTGATCGATGAGGCGAGAACCCCGCTTATCATTTCCGGACAGAGTGGAAAATCCACAAAGCTCTATGAGGTTTGTGATGTTCTCGCAAAGCAGTTAGTCCGCGGTGAGGAATCCGGCGAGTTTAACAAGCTCAACGCCATCATGGGCGAGGAGATCACCGAGACCGGCGATTTCATCGTAAATGAGAAAGAGAAAGTCGTAAACCTGACAGAACAGGGTGTTAAGAAGGTCGAGGCATTCTTCCATATCGACAACCTTGCGGATGCGGAAAATCTGGAGATCCAGCACAATATCATCCTTGCACTCCGCGCCCACAACCTCATGTTCCGCGATAAGGACTATGTGGTCAAGGACGACGAGGTCCTGATCGTTGATGAGTTCACAGGACGTATCATGCCGGGCCGCCGTTACTCCGATGGTCTCCATCAGGCCATTGAGGCGAAGGAGCATGTAAACGTTAAGAGAGAGTCCAGAACCCTCGCGACGATCACATTCCAGAACTTCTTTAATAAGTATGCGAAAAAAGGCGGTATGACCGGTACAGCCCAGACGGAGGAGAAAGAGTTCCGCAATATCTACGGTATGGACGTTATCGTGATCCCGACAAACCGTCCGGTTATCCGTAAAGACTTAAATGACGCGGTATATAAGACAAAGAAAGAGAAATTCCATGCAGTTGTTGAGGAGATCGTAAAGGCCCACGAGAAAGGACAGCCGGTCCTCGTCGGTACGATCACCATCGAGACATCTGAGATGTTAAGCCAGATGTTAAAGAAGCGCGGGGTTCCGCATAAAGTCTTAAACGCAAAGTACCATGAGCTGGAGGCTGAGATCGTAGCTCAGGCCGGTATTCACGGCGCGGTGACTATCGCGACGAACATGGCAGGCCGTGGTACCGATATCAAGCTTGACGACGAGTCAAAGGCTCTCGGCGGCTTAAAGATCATTGGTACAGAGCGTCATGAGTCCAGACGTATCGATAATCAGCTCCGCGGACGTGCAGGACGTCAGGGCGATCCGGGTGAGTCCCGCTTCTATATCTCCCTTGAGGACGATCTGATGCGCCTCTTCGGTTCCGACAAGTTAATGAGCATGTTCAATGCCCTCGGCGTTCCGGAGAACGAGCAGATCGAGCACAAGATGTTATCTTCCGCGATCGAAAAAGCACAGCAGAAGATCGAGACGAACAACTATGGTATCCGTGAGAACCTCTTAAAGTACGATGAGGTCAACAACGAGCAACGTGAGGTCGTATATGCTGAGCGCCGTCAGGTACTCGACGGTGAGAACATGCGTGAGCTGATCATGAAGATGCTCAACGATATCGTTGAGGGCGCTGTGGATATGTCCGTCAGTGACGAGCAGACTCCGGAGAACTGGGGCTTCAAGGAATTAAATGATCTTCTTCTTCCGATCATTCCGTTAAAGCCGATCGAGCTGACTGACGAGATCAGCAAGATGAGCAAGGACGAATTCAAGCACATGTTAAAAGAACTGGCAACGAAGTTCTACGAATCCAAGGAGGCAGAATTCCCGGATGCAGAGCAGGTGCGCGAGATCGAGCGTGTCGTACTCTTAAAGGTGATCGACAATAAGTGGATGTCCCATATCGACGATATGGATCAGCTCCGCGAAGGTATCGGTTTACAGGCATACGGCAACCGTGATCCGCTGGTTGAGTACAAGATGAACGCTTACGAGATGTTCGATGATATGACAGCGGCGATCCGTGAAGATACGATCCGTATTCTTTGCCATATCCGTGTAGAGGAGAAGGTGGAGAGAGAGCCGGCTGCCAAGGTTACAGGTACAAACCGTGACGATTCCGCGGCGAGAGCTCCGCAGAGACGTCAGACACAGAAAATCTACCCGAATGATCCGTGTCCGTGCGGATCCGGCAAGAAATATAAACAGTGCTGCGGAAGAAAACCGTTAGCATAGGATCAATACCAATTGTTTTATGAAATGATGGTCAGCGCGGAACCTCTGCGCTGACCTTGTTAAATCATTATAAGAAAGGTAACATTCCGTATGGTCCGCACAGGGAACAGGCGGCCTTGGTGAAATGTTATTAGAAAGGACAGATTCTATGGTTGAGTTAGACCAGTTTAAATATACATTATCCACATATGAAACTCCACTGAAGGAGGTCAGGGACTCCCTGAATCTGGAAGCGAAGATCAGAAGGATCGACGAGTTGGACAAGACCATGGAGGAGCCGAGCTTCTGGGAGGATGCGGAGAAATCCACGAGACTCGTGAAGGAAGCGAAAAACCTGAAAGATACGGTCGCAGAGTACAACAAGCTCCAGAATCAGTACGAAGAGATCGGTCTGATGATCGAGATGGGGTACGAGGAAAATGATCCGGAGATCGTTCCGGAGATCCAGGAGATGCTCGACGAGTTCACATCTGAGCTCGACGCACTCCGTCTCCGCACACTTCTCACAGGGGAGTACGATAACAACAACGCGATCTTAAGACTGAATGCCGGAGCGGGCGGAACAGAGTCCTGTGACTGGTGCAGCATGTTATACCGTATGTACTGCCGCTGGGCAGAGAGAAAAGGGTACCAGGTGGAGGTACTCGACTTCCTGGACGGCGAGGAAGCCGGAATCAAGTCGGTTACGATCCAGATCAACGGAGAGAATGCGTTCGGTTACTTAAAGTCCGAGAGAGGTGTACACCGCCTTGTAAGGATCTCTCCGTTCAACGCCAACGGAAAGAGACAGACATCCTTCGTATCCTGCGATGTAATGCCGGATATCGAGGAAGACCTTGATATCGAGATCAATCCGGATGATTTAAGGATTGATACCTACCGTTCCAGCGGTGCCGGTGGACAGCACATCAACAAGACATCCTCCGCGGTCCGTATCACCCATATCCCGACTGGCGTTGTTGTACAGTGCCAGAATGAGCGTTCCCAGTTCCAGAACAAGGACAAGGCGATGCAGATGTTAAAGGCAAAGCTGTATATGTTAAAGCAGCAGGCAAACGCGGAGAAGCTCTCCGACATCCGCGGCGATATCAAAGATATCGGATGGGGAAGCCAGATCCGTTCCTATGTACTCCAGCCGTACACGATGGTAAAAGACCACCGGACCGGCTTCGAGAGCGGAAACGTAAATGCGGTGCTCGACGGCGGACTCGACGGCTTTATCAGTGCCTACCTGAAGTGGGAGAGCCTTGGACGGCCGCAGGTGAAGGGCGGACAGGACGTAGAATAGAAAGAGACGGGAATGCCGTGAGGCGGAACTGTTATCATGAAAAAAGCGTATCAAAAGATGTGATAATACATCGGTTGATACGCTTTTTCTATATGCTTCTGTATCATAGATGCCCCCGGCAGGAATATTTCATGCCGAGGGCTGGGAGCGGGTATAGAAATTATAGTCGACAGGAAGAAAGCTTCATGTCTTCAAGGAATGGAGTGGTCAGCTCGCTATTAGCGATTAGTCCCTGATATAGGTTCTGTCGTTTACAATAATCGTATCATAATCTACGATCGTCAGATTACGTGAATTGGAGGAATCGCGGTATTTTGTATTGCTGACTTTAGAGAAGTTGTATATATGGGTATCTCCGTCGGTATCATAGTAGAATGCCGCAATAAAATCGCCGGCACCGAGCATAAACTCAAAGTAATCTTCTCTGTTCTCGTCGTTGATCCGGAAGGTTCCGACCATATCCTCGTTTGTGTAAACAGTATTGTCAGATGTGCTGTTATCAGCAGCGGTATTGTCGTTGGAACCGGATTCATTCTGCATATCTTTCGCAAATTTTAACTGTACGGAATTGCCGATGGTCCAGGCGCCTTCTTTGTTTACTGTATAGCCGTCCGGGGTTGTTGTATCCGCGTACATATATCCGTTTGAATCAAATGCGTAGCATTCGTAGATGCCATCTTTATTTCCATCCAGCCATTTCCACTGGGATACCGGGTAGGAGCCGTTGTCTTCCTGCCACCACCAGCCTGTGGTGTTCTGTACCCATTGTCCTGCGAAAGCAGTCATTCCCATAGAAGCAGCCATTGCTGCGGTAAGCGCGAGAGTCATAAATTTCTTTTTCATAGTGAAACCTCCTGAATTTTTTGGTTGGTTATGATTTCCTTTTGATGATCTAAGTATATCAGAGAAATGTGATTAAGCTGTGAATACTTTGTGGTGAAACCTTGAGGAATCTGTGGCGGAGGTGTGTCAGGAAGAAGAGGAAAATCAGGCAGGGAGAGGTGAAATGGTAAAGGTGCAGGAAGAGAAAATTTTGTTGACAGGAAATTGCAATATGTAGAAAAAGAAAAGGCACCTTCGCCAAGTCAGTGAAGATGCCCTCAATTGCAGATTGTAGAAGCTTATAGTAAATACTAAAAACATATTGTCAACATCTGCGGTGTATTTAGGTGGAAGGTTAATGCTTAATCGTACACTTCTCAGTGCTCCGCTCATGGCGTAAAACACCCTTACTATCTGTGCAATAATAGTAATCGTCAGCGTCTTTTATGTTCTTTTTATTTTTCTGGATCGTACCGTTTTCGTTGATAAGGTATTCCTGATCCTTGTATGTAACGGCTTGGTACTTTGTATCCTCATCAGCTGTCAGACGTAAACCGTTCATATAGATATATCCGTCTGAGGTACCGGTTTCGCCGACACCTCTTGGAGAACCATTAGACTTAAAGCTGAAGGTATATGTGGAACCATCAAGGCTGATGGTAGTTGTACCTGTTTTTGCAGCGCCACTGTCGGAAAGGTATAATAATTTTTTGGTGTCGGAATCCATATTTTTGATGGTATCGATGGAATCAACTTCAGAAGAAATCTTGGTGATTTTAGAACCATCGTATGTAAGAATTCTTAATCCCGTGAGCATCTCTCCGTCCTCGTTGAATAAGTAGGATTTTCCATCGATTGTTTTAGCAACTCCAACTTCGCCGTCGGCAGTAGGAATAGTGATCTCGCCCTTGGAGTTTGCATAATACCAATGAGTCGTACCATTTTCATGGTCATTGCTGTTTAACTCTTTAGACGGAACAGCCTGGAACCAACCGGTATGAAGCTTCGGTTCCTCTTCGTCACCATAATATTTCCATGTACCCTTGTCGCTGTTGTGTACCCAGGAATCCTGAGCAACACCTCTGTCATCGAAGGTGTATTTTACATTGCCGATGGTCTTCTCTGTGCTGACGGTCTTCTTACCGTTGGAAGCGAAGTAGAAGTGGTAAGTCGGCTCGTTATCGTCCTCGTTGTCATCGTCCTTAACGCTGATGTATACCCAGGCGTTTGTAACGAGACTTCCGTCGCCTTCCGAGTCACCGTAGTATGTAGCTGTTGCCCAGTCGGAATCATCGGAGATATTCTCACCGGCAGCTGTGATCCAGCCTGTGAGCATTCTTCCATACATATCAAACGCGAACTTCTTTCCGCCGATATCAGCGATCTTTACAGTATCGCCTGTTGTGCGGAGCGCACGTCCATTATTGTCGAAGTAGTACCAGCTTGCGTCGCCGACTTTATCGTCACCCTGCCAACTCGGGTTTTCAAGGAAACGCCAGCCGTTCTTTAACATCTGGCCGCCGTTTCTTAAGTAGTAGTAGTTTCCGTTGTCCTCAAGAAGTGTGTTGCGGACCATATATCCGTCAGAGCCGAGATAGTAAGACTCGCCGTTGTCAGATCTCCACGCGCTTGTCACGTTGTTGCCATTATTGTCAGTGTAGACCCATTCGCTGTTTACGGACTTCCAAGCAGCAAAAGAACTGAATGAAGCACCCAGAGCGAGAACTGCGGATGCGGAAAGTACTGCCAGGCAGAAATTTTTCTTTCTCATTTAATTTTCCTCCTCATAGAAATTGTAACAGCAGCCAGATCGTTGTTTTCACGGCTGCTGAAAATTCTCAAATTGTTTACATATTCTATTATACCAGAATTCCGATTTATGACAATGGTATTTTCCCTTCAACTTGTGGTAAATGTGTGGCAGGGGAATTACAAATTGTTTAAGAAAAACGTACGGATCAAACTTTATGATGAAAGTGATCGATCCGTACGTTTCGTAGCTCCTATTTTATGATTTCAGGTAATCCGACGCGTCCTTTAAGAAGCTGGCGATGATCAGCAGGATCACGAACGCCACCGGGAACGCCGCGATGATGGACACGCTCTGCAGGTTCGCCATGGAGCTGTCGGAAAATACAAGCGCCATTGGCAGCAGGATCAGCATGATCGCCCAGAAGGCCTTTACGGCGTTGTGGGGCTCCTCATCGCCTGTGATCTGGCGGTAGGTGTAGGAGGAAGCCACAAGGGCGATGGAGTCGAAGCTGGTGGCGTAGAAGGCTACCATGGCAACGATCAGAAGCACAAGGACAAGTGGCGCAAGCGGCAGTGTCTGGATGATGGAGATGATCGTTGTGTAGAGATCATTTCCGGCGGCGTAGATCGCCATCACGTCAAGTTTTCCGCTCACCTGGAGTCCGAGGCTGTAGTTTCCTAAAATAATGAAGCTCAGGCAGGTGGCGCTGACGCAGCAGGCATATCCGCCGAGGATCGTCTGCCGCACCGTTCTTCCGCGGGAGATGGATCCGATAAAGAACGGAGATGCCACGCACCACACCATCCAGTAGGCCCAGTAGAAGATCGTCCATGTCTGCGGGAAGGAAGTGGTCCGCTGCGGGTCTGTGAAGGTTGCGAGGCCGAGGAAATTCTGAGCAAGATTTCCGACAGCCGCAAAGCCTGTCTCCAGAATATACCGTGTCTCACCGCCGAGGAACAGCACATATGCGAGCAGGGCAAAGAACAGATACATGCAGGACTTTGCAAGAAGGGAGATCCCCTTCATGCCGTGGAGCAGGGCATATGTGTAGAAGACGCAGGTGACGCCTAAGATCGCGATCGTTATCCATTTGGAGGATGGAAGGTGGAACAGGGTCGTCAGTACCTGGGACATCAACGGAGTCGCCAGTGCAAATGTCGTTGTGGTTCCTGCGAGGAGCGCAAAGAGCGCCAGAAGGTCGATGAGCTTTCCGGAAATCCCATCTACCTTGTTTCCGAGCAGCGCGCGGCAGGCTTCTGAATATTTCTGCTTATGACAGCCTCTCACATGAAGCATAAAGCCGAAGGAGACGGCGAGTACCAGATAGAATGCCCACGGGATCGGACCCCAGTGGAACAACGGGTAGGTGCTGGACCAGGTCTGCATGGAACCGAGCTCTGCGATATGCGGATCGTTCGCGTAAAGGATCCATTCACAGAAGGAGTAAAACAGGATATCGGCTGCGAGTCCGGAGGTGAACATCATGCTCGCCCAGACGAAGAGGGGATATTTTGGCTTTTCATCCGGTTTCCCGAGGCGGATCGTACCGAATCTGGAAAATGCCAGATACAGGGATAGCAGGAAGACAAAGAGACCGACGGCAAGATAGAACAGGCCGAAGGTATCGCCAAGGATAAAACGGATCGTGTCGAGAACGCTCTTTGATGCATCCGGCATCAGGATGAAGCAGACACAGAGCGCCAGGATTGCAAGAAACGGTACGATCACAGTGACCCAGTCGATCCGGTCTTTTAATGGTGTTTCGGAATTTTTGGAACTCATAATTTGAAACCTCCTACGATGTTCAAAAATTAAATATTTATCAAGATATTGAACATTATAGCACTGTAGGAGGGAGAATGCAAGGGGAAATGATACGATTCTGCCACGGCCACTGTATTATACAACCCTTTCAGTTCAGAATTTGCCCGCCTCCCTGCACGGGAACAAGGACCCGGCGTCAGTTCGGATCATGGGAGAATGGAATGTTTGCGTTTTTCCCTGCGATTCGGATAAAATTGATCGTCAGGAATGTCACACAGAGTATCCAGCCGAGACCGGAAAAGAGAGCAACCGCGGTGAGCCCCATCTTTCCGATCATGATGGCGGAACAGATCGCACGGAAAATAATGTGTAGGGTTGTTCCGCAGAAGGCGATGACCATGTAACCCTGTCCTTTAAAGTATCCCATGTAAGCACTTCCTGTAAAGCAGAATATATAGAAAACAGAGATCAGTCTTATATAACTGTTTCCGTAATAGAGAGCCAGCTCGTCTGAAGAACTCAAAAACAGCCGGAGTGCAGGATTGGAACCAAAGAACATGAAAAGGGAGATCACCACACAGACCGTCCAGTTTAACATCAGCCCCCAAAATAGACTTTTTTTCACCCGGTCATGATTTCCAGCCCCAAGATTCTGGGAGACCATGACGGAGACCGCATTTCCTCCGCTGTCACCGAAGGAATTCGCGAATCCCTCAATGCGGGTCGCTGCCGTATAGGCAGCGATTCCCGGTGTTCCGAGTGTATTGACACTGCCCTGAACAAGAATCTTTCCGATATACAGGCTGGAGGCCTGAAGCGCCGAGATGAGACCGTAGCGCAGAGTGTGGATCATAAGATCCTTATGAGCACCAATATCTTCTCTGCGGCAGAGCAGTCCCGGATAAGTATCCCGCAGATACAGAAAACAGCAGATTGCGGAGAAAAACTGTGACAGGATCGTGGCCGCGGCAGCACCGCCGGTTCCAAGTCTCAGAATGCCGATAAAGAGAAAGTCCAGAGCGATGTTCACTGTGATGGCGGCGGCGAGAAAAGACAGGGCAACTCTGGTGTTGCCGATAGACCGCAGGATTCCGGATAAAAGGTTATAAAGACAGGTAAAAGGAAGCCCTGCGAGGATAATGAAAAGGTAGGATTCAGCGTAAGGAATGAGTTCGTCCGGGGTGTGGATCAGGTTTAAGATCGGATCCAGAAAGACGGTACACACACCGCTGATGATAAGGGCGATGATCATGCCGAGAAGAAGAGCGGTGAAGACTTCCTCGCGGTATTTTTTTCTGTCACCGCTTCCGTAGAACTGACCGAGGATTACCGTGATCCCGGCGCAGAAGCCGTCGAGGATGAAGATAAAAAGGTTCATAAGACTGCCGGAGATTCCCACAGAGGCAAAGGCGTTGGTGCCGAGAAATCTGCCCACGATCAGTGAGTCGGCAGTGTTGTAAAGCTGTTGTAAAATGTTTCCAAGCAGCAGTGGAACGGCGAGGGTTAAGATCTGCTGTCGGATATTGCCGGAAAGTAAAGAGGTCTGGTTCATGGTTATGTACTCCTGAAATATAATCTTCTGATACCGGATGTTCCGCACTGCGTACTCCAAATTCTATGCGCTGCTCCGGCTGGTGCGAAATCTGATGGTTCAGTACCTTCACAGAAATCAGTGTATCACAGAAAATATTAATTGAAAAATGAATAATTAAAAAGTAAAATATAATCAAAATGATATATTTTGAACAGGATAAAATATTTGCAGTAAAGAAAATCGGAGAAAACGGAGATCATTATGACAAAAACAGAGTTGGAGGCATTCCTGGCAGTTCTCCAGTATGGCAGTATCTCAGCAGCGGCAGAACGGCTTTTTATCACACAGCCGGCTATGAGCCGCAGAATGAAATCGATGGAAGAGGAACTGGGATACAGCCTTTTTGAGCGTGGACGCGGTCAGAGAAGCGTGGAACTTACAGAGAATGGAAAAGAATTCGTTCCGGTCGCGGAACGCCTGTTGACACTTTACAGGGAGGCGGAGGAGATACCGAGAAGAAAGAAAAGTCCGCTTCTGCGGGTCAGCACAGTGAACAGCATTGCTTTTTATCTGATGCCGGCTGTATTGAAAGAAATGATGTCCGCTCGGGACACCTGCAGCATTGAATTTAAGACGGGGCGTTCTTCTGATATTTATGGGTATGTGGAAAATGGAAGTGTTGATGTGGCTCTGGTCTCGGATCTTTTAAATTCCAGAAGAATAGTTCCGTTCCCGGTGTTCAGGGAGCCGTTCGTGTTTGCCGGTGGTGAGAGCTGGAGAGAAACGGGGCGAGTGACTCCGGATATGCTGGATCCGGAAGAACAGATCCGGCTGCCGTGGAATCCGGAATATGATATCTGGCACAGCCGATGGTTTCCGCTGGATGCAAATCCGAGTCTCACAGCGGATAAGATGGAATTTCTGGAATACTTTCTGAATGGAAAAAAATGGGCGGTGATCCCGCTTCTTGTTGCAAGGCGATTCAAGAGACAAGACGTGTGGATCTGTCCGATGGAAGGCGGACCGGAGGACATGACGATCTATGGACTCACAAAAGAGAATCGGATGGATGATCAGATCCGAAGATTTTTTCAGTGTGTGAGAGAAGAACTGCAGATGATCGATGGGATAGAACTGTTTTCAGGAAGATAAAGAGAGATTCTGGTCGTTCAGAAAAATTTACAATTAAATTTCAGACAGGAAAAGAGCCCGGACACCGGAACATACCCCAGGATTCCGGTGCGGGCCCTTTTTCAAGAGTTACAATCTATGATCCCAAATTGGATCTTACAGGAAGTTCATAAATGTCGTAATAATAAGTGCATTGAAGAAATCGATGAACAGACTTCCTACTAACGGCACTACGAAGTATGCGGTCGGAGCCGGACCATACTTTGCGGTGATCGCCTGCATGTTTGCCATAGCGTTCGGTGTAGCGCCCATACCAAATCCACAGAAGCCGGATGTCATAACGGCTGCGTCGTAGTTCTTTCCGAGAAGGTTGAATACTACGAAGTAAGCGAAGATTGCCATGAGAACTGTCTGTGCCGCAAGCATTACGATCATCGGAAGTGCAAGCTCTGCAAGCTGCCATAACTTTAATCCCATCATTGCGAGACCAAGGAATAAGGAAAGAGAGAAGCTTCCGATCGTGCTGATCTCTTCCATCGGCATATCTTTGTGGGTTGCGTCAACAATGTTACGGATGATAGCAGCAACAACCATTGCTCCGATGTAGCTCGGGAATGTCATTAACTTGTTAAGGAATAAAGAAACGATCGTGCCGGCACCGATTGCGATTGCAAGGTATAATGCGCTGTCCAGGAATCTTCTGGAATCGATCGCGCCGGTAACTTCGTTCTTATCAACTGTAACCTCATCACTGCCGGTAGCAGTCTCTGTGGACTTTAAGTTCAGGGAATGGATACGACGGTAAGCGAGCGGTCCGCCGATCATACAGCCGGCAACAAGACCGAAGGTTGCGGATGCGATCGCAACCGCGTTAGCGCCTGCAACACCAGCTTCCTCAAGAACCGGTCCGAATGCACCTGCGGTACCATGTCCGCCGACCATCGGGATGGAACCAACCGCAAGACCAAGTCTCGGGTCGAGATGGAAAGCACCGGCAAGTACAGCGCCAAGGCCATTCTGAAGAGCAACCATGATAATGGAAACTAACAGGAATAAGAGTACCTGAACGCCGCCCTTCTTTAAGAGACGGAAACATGCGGTGTAACCAACACTACAGAAGAATACAGTCATGAAGAAGGACTGTAAAGTGTTGTCGAAAGAGATTTCGAGGATTCCTGCGGATCTTAAAATCAGGTGAACAACTGCGTAAACAACGCCGCCGACAACCGGCTCAGGAATACAGTATTTTGTTAAGAATGGGATCTTGCTTACAAGGAAACGTCCAAGAAGCAGAACGAGAGCAGCAACTGCGACTGCCTGATACATGTTAAGTTCAATTTGTAACATAGTTTTTTATACCTCCATACCTTTTATGGTCAGAGTATAAGAATGTTCCTTCAAAAAAAATCATAAAGTTACAAAAAGTTACAAAAATTACTTAACAAAAAATTGTAAATTCTTAACAAGATTTCTACATGTAATAGTTGAAAACATGTGAAAAGTTCTGAACCCACAAAAAATACGCCGAAAAAAGATATTCCGGCGTATAGAAATTAATATGTTTTAGCGCTCTGCTTCCAGCATCAGTCCGTCAATAAACTTTTTGATGCTGACCTTCCCTCCTGAGGAGCGCTTTCCTCTGAGATAGTCCATCTCCGCCTTCACATCCTCAAAGGAGAACAGGGTTCCGGAGTACAGGGTGTAGGTCTCGTTCATGAAATCCTCGATTCCCATATGGGCGATATTGGACATTCCGGCTGCGATGGTACGGCGGATCCGCTGCTCCATATTTTTCGGGGAATCACTGACCGCCTCGCACATCTGCGACACACTTAAATTGGATACAGGAATATGATTCTCGTGAAGATATTCGCAGATCTTTATGATATCCGGACATCCTTTTTCTCCGGACATGCCGACGCGGTTTAAGATGTATTTTAATTTCCTGCCGTAGTCATCTGATTCCGGCTTCGTTCCCTTTGGCATATGGTCGATCTCGTTCATGAACATCCGGCGGATATTCGCCAGAGTGTGTTCATTTGTGATCTGCTGTTCCACATTTTTTAATACGGAACGGACCTCGATCAGGTTGATCGGCTTGCTGATAAAGAAGTCGATCCCGGCGCTGTAGGCCTTGCTGATCAGCTCCTTGGCGGACACCTGGGAGATCATAATACATTTGACCGTGGTGTTCACAGCCCGCAGCTCCTTTACAAATTCAACGCCGTCCTTTACCGGCATGAAAAAGTCGACGAGGACAACATCAGGCTTTGCCCGCAGCACGTCGGACAGGTTTGCCGGCTCTCCGCCGCAATCGCCGCAGATTTCTCCGAGTCCCTGTGTCTCGATGATGTCTTCTAAAATGTTGATGACGGACAGGTCGTCTTCTACGATATAGATTCTCATAATTCTTCCTCCACAAGGGAAGCCGCCGGAATCACAACGGTAAAGGCAGTTCCGCTGCCCTGCTCCGATCTCACTTCGATGGTTCCCTTAAACTGTTCCTCCACGGTCATTTTTACCCCATAAAGGCCGACACCGCGGAAGATATTTCCGGTCTTATGGTCAAATTTCGTTGAATATCCCATTTTAAAAATGTTCGGCAGATGGCGCGGTGAGATTCCCGGTCCGTCATCTGTGACACAGAAGATGTAGTTCCCGTTACGAAGGTGCTCTTCGATGCAGATCGTGCCGATCTTCCGGTCGGATTCGATGGCCTCAATGGCATTGTTGACAAGATTTTTTAACACGGCCATGAGTTCGTAGTGCTCCTCGGTCATAAAGTTGTCCGAGCATCGGAACTCCAGCTGGATATGGACATTTTTCGCCTCCAGCATATGGTAGGTGGTGTCTTCAAGGATCTTTAAGATATCCTGAAAGCTCATCCGTTTCTCATCGTATTCCTCGGAGATCTCCTCCTCAATTCCCTGAATGATCCGGATATAGTCTTTCTTGATCTCGTGGACATCCCGCGCGATGGAGAGTGACATGTGCTTCATATCATCCGGCACGTCCATCTCGTTTAACTTCTCGTAGAGCTTATAGGCGTTCGCCATGACGGATTCGATCTCCTCGGAATTCTTCCGCATGAAGTAGATCTCATTCTTTAAGCCTGTAGTCATTAAGAACAGGCGGCGGTAACGGTTCTCGTGCTCTTCGTTTTTTAAAAGAGTCCGGTAGTGACTTTCCGCCATTAAGATCAGGCTTGTGAGGAAAGTCCGGAACAGGGCGATCAGGAGAAGGTATCCGGCCTTTTCCGGTGTCATAGTGTGGAGTGAGCTCTCTGAGATACAGAGTTCCACCAGATTCGATCCAAAATCTGCAAAAAAGACCGCCGGAAATAACCGGCTGAAGGACACGGTATGTTTTCCGGGGATCATGGCGTTAAAGATGATCCCGTAGCAGAAATAGAAGACCGCGTTTGGAAATAAATTTTCCGCGGATGTTATGAGATCAGCACCACCGTTTACCGCTGCAATCAGTCGGAACAGAAAAACGATCACTGCAGTTACCGAACAGGTCATCGTCGTGGAAAGATTTTTTCCCAGCGTCATTAAGAGGACCGGGAGCACGATAACGGAAGAAGAGATACGGAAATTATATACAAAAAGATTCCAGTAGAGCTGGGATACGAGGGCGACGATCGCTCCGATCAGAACCATGCGTTTCAGATCCCTGACGCTCTTATTTTCATTTATCATTCGGTATCCCCCTCTGTGGCTGTTCGATAAAAATCAATAATATAATGATACGTTATTGTTAAAAAAAAGTCAACGGAGCGAGGGTTAAGATATTTTTGTAAGAAGGCTCAAAATTGTGAGAAAAATAGGGCGAAACTTTATTTTTTGTGTTGTAAGATTTTCGGTCTTCGATTATAATATAGTCATAGGGGACAGACACCGTAAGGGGTTTTCGGTGCTGTAAAAAACGAAAAAATGAGGAGGATACTGACATGAAACCATACCGCGAAATGTCAAAGGAAGAACTTGCATCTTTAAAGGAGCAGCTTGAGGCTGTGTACAAAGAGTATCAGGGAAAAAATTTAAGCCTGAATATGGCACGTGGCAAGCCATGTAAGGAGCAGCTCGACCTTTCCCTTCCGATGATGGATGTCTTAAACAGCTCCAGCGACTATATCTCCGCTGACGGCGATGTAAGAAACTATGGAATCCTGACCGGTATTCAGGAAGCAAAAGAGCTGATGGGAGCTATGATGGATGCTCCGGCTGAAAATATCGTTATGTACGGAAATGCCAGCCTGACATTGATGTTTGATACGGTAAGCCGTGCCTGGACACATGGTGTTTGCGGAAGCACTCCGTGGTGCAAACTCGACAAAGTAAAATTCCTCTGCCCGGTTCCGGGATATGACAGACACTTTGCGATCACCCAGTACTTCGGTATCGAAATGATCAATATTCCGATGACAGCTGATGGTCCGGATATGGATCTTGTTGAAAAATATGTAAATAACGATGAGACCGTAAAAGGCATCTGGTGCGTTCCGCTTTATTCGAACCCGTCCGGACAGTCTTATTCCGACGAAACAGTAAAGAGATTCGCAAACTTAAAGCCGGCAGCAAAAGACTTCAGAATCATCTGGGATAACGCTTACTGCGTACATCATTTACACCCGGATCATCCGGATCATATCCTTGATATCCTCTCCGAGTGTGCAAAAGCCGGAAATCCGGATATGGTATATAAGATCGGTTCCACAGCGAAGATCACATTCCCGGGCTCCGCTATCTCCGCAATCGCTACATCCAAGGCGAATATCGAAGATATGAAGAAACAGATGAACGTACAGTTTATCAGCCATGATAAGATCAACCAGCTCCGTCATGTGCGCTTCTTCAAGAACCTTGATGGAA
This sequence comes from Desulfotomaculum sp. OF05-3, assembly GCF_003435535.1. Lineage (NCBI taxonomy): Bacteria > Bacillati > Bacillota > Clostridia > Eubacteriales > Desulfotomaculaceae > Desulfotomaculum > Desulfotomaculum sp. OF05-3. Next base: position 83,758 of record NZ_QWGO01000003.1, read on the forward strand.
TCAAGGCTCAGATGGCAAAACATGCCGCGATCCTCTGCCCGAAATTCGAGGCGGTTGACGAGATCTTAAATAAGGAGCTCGCCGGACTTGAGATCGGTAAGTGGACAAAACCGAACGGAGGATATTTCGTTTCTTTCGATGCTCTTGATGGATGCGCGAAGGCGATCGTTGCAAAGTGTAAGGATGCCGGTGTTGTTATGACAGGCGCAGGTGCAACCTACCCATACGGCAAGGATCCGCATGACTCCAATATCCGTATTGCTCCGTCCTTCCCGACACTGGAAGATCTGAAGCTTGCAGCTGAGATTTTCTGTGTATGCGTAAAACTTGTAAGTATCGACAAGCTTCTTGCTGAATAAAGTGGGAAAAACGGCAGACAGGCTGCCGGAGAAATAAAAACTGAAATGATCGTAAAAAAAGAGGGACTGACAGCCGAATTACCGGCTGTCAGTCCTTTACTTTTTTGCGTTGGTATACTAAAATGAAAAAGACTATCGAGAAAGATAGAGGGATGGAATTATTTATGGAAGAAAAAGATATAAATCAGAAAAAGAAACCGGATGATCCGGCGGAGCAGGAGACAGGAAAGAGAAAGTCCGGTCTGGCCCGCGAGGGGATCGCTTACCTGATCTTCGGTGTCCTGACAACAGTGATCGACTATGCGATCTCAAATCTTCTATATTATATATGGAAGATGGATCCGGTTCCTGCTCAGACCATTGCGTGGGTGGCTGCGGTGCTGTTCGCTTTTGTGACGAATAAGTGGTGGGTGTTTGAGAGCCATACGCTGAATCCGGGGAAGGTATGGAGAGAATTTGTTTCATTTGTTCTCTGCCGGGTAGCGACCTTCCTGTTTAATCTCGCGGCACTGTTTGTTATGGTGGATCTCATGAAGATGGAGTTCTTTCTCTGCAAGCTTCTGATCTCAGTCGTGGTCGTGATACTGAATTATGTGTTTAGCAAGATCCTGATTTTTACGAATGACAAAAAGAAATGACCGGATCAGATCTTGGAGTGCGAAATACCTTTTGCGTAGACGGAGGAGTTTTACGGTATGACAGAAATAAAAGAAATTGATGATGCAGTCCGGGAAGAAATACCAGAAAGAATCCCGGAAGCGCGTAAGAAGAAACGACGAACGGTGCCGGTGTTAAAGTCGAGAGACGGTCTTATGATCGCGTTTTTTGTCCCGGTACTCGTTATGATCTGCATATTTGCCCAGAGAGGGATCTTCCCGTTCGGCGAGAGGTGCTTTCTGAGGACGGACATGTATCATCAGTACGCCCCGTTCTTCTCAGAATTCCAGCATAAGCTGCGGACAGGCGGAAGTCTTCTGTACAGCTGGGATGTGGGAATGGGTGTTAATTTTGCGGCGCTTTACGCATATTATCTCGCAAGCCCTTTAAACTGGCTGATCCTGCTCTGCCCGAAAAAATTCATCATCGAATTCATGACGATCATGATCGTCATAAAGATCGGACTTTCGGGACTCAGCTTTGCCTGGTATTTAAAGCAGCACAGTAAAAACTGTATTCTGGGTGTCGGATTTTTCGGGATTTTTTATGCGTTGTCCGGATATATGGCGGCGTACAGCTGGAATATCATGTGGCTGGACTGCATTCTTCTCTTCCCGCTGATCGTTTACGGACTGGAGCGTCTTGTGAGGGAACAGAAGGGAATGCTCTACTGCGTGACCCTTGGGCTTTCTATTTTGTCCAACTACTATATTTCCATCATGACCTGCCTGTTTCTGGTGCTTTATTTCATCGCGCTTCTTATTTTAGAAGAGCCGGGTCCGGTGAGAAAATACGTGGAGAGCTGCGTGAGATTTGGAATCTACTCCCTGCTTTCCGGCGGACTCGCGGCGGGAGTTCTGCTGCCGGAGATCTGTGCGCTCCAGAGCACGGCATCCGGCAACTTTGATTTCCCAAAGGCGTGGACTTCCTATTTCCCGATCTTCGACATGATCGCCCGCCATATCGGAAATGTGGAGACGGAGATCGGTCTGGACCATTGGCCGAATATTTACTGCGGCGTCGCGGTATTTCTCTTCTTTTTGCTGTATCTGGCATGTAAGAAGATCTCCGTGAAGGAAAAGGCTGTGTACTGCGGACTGCTGCTGCTCTTTTTTGCAAGCTTTTCCATGAATGTGCTGAATTTTATCTGGCATGGATTCCACTATCCGAACAGCCTTCCATGCCGACAGTCCTTCATCTATATCTTCCTGATGCTGTTTATCTGCTTCCGGGCTTATGCGCATCTGGATGAGACACCGAAAAAGTATGTTGCTGTCGCGTTCTGGGGAAGCATCTGTTTTGTACTTCTGGCAGAAAAGCTGGTGACACAGGAACATTTCCACTTTATTGTCTACTATGTGTCTATCATCTTCCTTGCGGCTTACGCGGGACTGATCTACATTTATAAAGGAGGAAGGCGGGCCTTAGCCGGCTTTCTGGCACTGGCGCTGGTCTCCATGGAGGCAGCCATCAATACAACCGTGACGAGTGTCACGACCACGAGCCGTGAATCCTACACTGCGGATAACGAAGAGGCCCGGATCTTGAAGGATTCTCTGGAACCGGCATCGGATTTCTACCGGGTGGAGAAAAAGACGAGGAAGACGAAAAACGACGGCGCATGGATGAATTTCCCGTCGGTATCCCTGTTCTCCTCAACGGCAAACGCGGATCTTTCGAAGATCTTTAAGAAGCTTGGATGCGAGTCCTCCACGAACGCCTACAGCATCACGGGCAGCACACCGCTTGTGGACAGCATCTTTTCCGTAAAATATGCGCTCTATTCCGATGCAGTGTCCAACACGGAGCTTATGATGTATTTGAGGGAGAGCGGCGGGACATATCTCTATGAGAACCTGTATACACTGCCGCTAGGCTTTGTTCTTCCTTCGGATATTGAGGAGAACTGGCAGTATGAGATGGATAATCCCGCGGAAGTACAGAATGATCTGTGTCTGGTCACAGGGGCAGACGAAGTTCTTGTAGATACAGGCGGAACAGTGAATAAAAATACGTTCACCTTCACACCGGATATGACCGGGGAATACTATGTGTTCGTTCTGAATAAGAAGGTGAAGAACGTGAAAGCGGATCTGCCGTCGGGTTCAAAGTCATTTGGCAATGTAGACCGCGGATATCTTCTGGAACTCGGAACCCTGTCTCCGGGATATGAAGTGAAGCTCACGGCAGATGAGGCGGGGGAGCAGTTGAATGCCATTGCCTATCGGTTCTCCGAGGATGCCATGATTCAGGTCTATGACCGTCTGAACCGGATGCCGATGCATCTGACGAGCTGGAAGGATACGAAGCTTTCCGGAACTGTAACTGCTGACCGGGCTGGAATGCTCTTCACATCGATCCCCTTCGATAAGGGCTGGACTGTGAAGGTAGACGGGCAGAAGGTGGAGACGAGGAAAGCGTTCGGCGCATTCCTCGCCATCGATGTGGACGCAGGGGACCATGTGATCGATTTTTCTTATTTCCCGGAGGGATTAAAGCCCGGCGTCCTGATCACAGGCGGATCGATCGTGATCCTGATCTTTTTATGGTTTTTGCGCAGAGAGATGGAGAGGCGGAGAGATCGAGCGCGGATGCTCAGGATCCGGAGAATGCAACGGGAATCAGAAGAAGAACATGCGGATGAAGATGAATTTGAAGAAATTCCGGAGATCGATGAAGAACCGGAAGAGAGCTCAGATGAAATGGAGGAACCGGATTCCGAAATTCCCGACATGCCGGAACCGGAGAAACATATAAATCATAAAAAACAGACAACGGAGGAACAGACATGAAACTTTGGGGCGGAAGATTTACGAAGGAAGAGAACCAGTTAGTACACAATTTTAATGAATCCATCTCCTTCGATCAGAAATTTTACAGACAGGATATCGCAGGCAGCATCGCCCATGTGACGATGCTCGCGAAACAGGGGATCCTCACAGAGGAAGACCGTGACGCGATCATTGCCGGCTTAAAGAGTATTCGTGAAGATATCGACAACGGAACCTTAAAAATCACAACGGAATCCGAGGATATCCATTCCTTCGTTGAGGCGAACCTGATCGAACGGATCGGAGATGCCGGAAAGAGACTCCACACCGGGCGAAGCAGAAATGATCAGGTCGCTCTCGATATGAAGCTCTACACAAGAGATGAGATCGATGAGACAGATGTCCTGTTAAAGGGACTTCTTAAGGTTCTCTTAAAGCTTATGGAGGAAAATCTCCACACCTACATGCCGGGATTTACCCATCTTCAGAAAGCACAGCCGGTAACTCTGGCTCACCATGTAGGTGCTTACTACGAGATGTTCCGCCGTGACAGGGGACGTCTTGCAGATATCAGAAAGCGCATGAATTACTGCCCATTAGGATCCGGTGCCCTTGCCGGAACCACATACCCGTTAGACCGCGAGTACACAGCAGAGCTTTTAGGCTTTGACGGACCGACCTTAAACAGCATGGATTCCGTATCCGACCGGGATTACCTCATTGAGCTTCTGGCAGCGCTCTCCACGATCGCCATGCATTTAAGCCGTTTCTCCGAGGAGATCATCATCTGGAACAGTAACGAGTACCGTTTTGTTGAGATGGATGATTCTTACAGCACCGGAAGCAGCATTATGCCGCAGAAAAAGAATCCGGATATCGCGGAGCTGATCCGTGGAAAGGCCGGCCGTGTCTATGGTGCCCTGATGTCCATGCTGACAGTCATGAAGGGAATCCCGCTGGCATACGATAAGGACCTTCAGGAAGACAAAGAGCTGACCTTTGATGCCATCGACACCGTAAAAGGCTGCCTCTTACTCTTCACGGGCATGGTATCTACGATGACATTCCGCAAAGATGTGATGGAAGCCAGCGCAAAGAACGGCTTTACGAATGCCACAGATGCTGCGGACTACCTTGTAAACCACGGCGTTCCGTTCCGTGATGCCCACGGGATCATCGGACAGCTGGTGCTTCTCTGCATCAACGAGAACAAGGCATTGGATGACCTGACTCTGGAGCAGTTCAAGTCCATCAGCCCGGTATTCGAGGAAGATATTTACGATGCGATCTCCATGAAGACATGCGTGGAGAAACGCGTGACCATCGGTGCTCCGGGTGCGGAGGCGATGAAGAAAGTCATTGAGGTTTATAAGAAAGAACTGAACGCTTAAAGTTGACATTGCAGAAAAAGGCTTTCGGACCACTGAAAAATGTTTACATTTTCTCAGTGGTTTGAGAGCCTTTTTCTATAAGGGCGACGCCCGACGCTTCTTGTCGGATGCGCAGCATCCGGCAAGAAGAGAACAATGTCAACAAATCAGAATAACGAACACAGCCGCCAAGGACGATACCCCAAATATCGTTCCAAGGCGGCTGTGCGTTTAAAATATCGCGTTATAATATAATGAGAAGAAAGTTTCGGGAAGAGTTGGTGCGGCTCTTCCTTCCATTCGTGTATTATAGCATGGTTTGTCTGGAAAGTAAAATGGTTATGAGTAAATAAAAAGTGACAAATTATAATATTAAATATTAATAAAACTTAATATTTTGGAACGTCCAGGCATATAGGGCGCAAAATACCGTTTGTGCCCAAAATCGTAAGATGGTTTGATAGAATTGTAAAAGCGTCCCTGTTTTGATATAATAAATATAAATATTAACATTTTGGAACGAAACAGCATGAAATGAAGATGCTCACGCAAAAAAGATATCGAACATGTTGGTGTTGCGGCACAGAAAGGAGAATCGAACATGACGTTTCTTGAAATTGAAGCGTTTTTGAAGATCGCCCAGTGCGGAAGCTTTTCTGCGGCGGCAGAAAAATTATATATCACACAGCCGGCTCTCGGCCGTCGGATCCGCGCACTGGAGGAAGAACTGGGCTATTCCCTGTTTATCCGGAATAAAGGAGTCCGTCATGTGGAGCTGACAAGACAGGGGAGAGCCTTTGTTGGAATTGCACACCGCTGGCAGGCACTTTGGAATGAGACTCAGGAGGAAGCATTGCTGAGCAATGAGAAGAGTTTTTATGTGGCCAGTGTCGGAAGCCTCCTTGCATTCATGCTGCCAACGGTGTTTCAGGAATTTATAAGGAATACGCCGGAATGCAGCCTCCATGTGACGACACTTCATTCGAGTGAAGCTTACAGCTATGTAAACAACAAGACGGTGGACATCGCCTTTATCACGGATCCGATGTATTCGTCACAGGTAAAGACGGAGGTATTATTTAAGGAAAAACTGTGCCTGATAGTGGGAAAAGATCTGAATCTTCCCCACAACATCAAAGTCTCAGAGCTGGATCCGCGCCGGGAAATCCGGACACAGTGGGATCAGAATTTTGACACCTGGCATAACTATTATTTCAACAGCGCGGCAGTTCCACAGGTTTATCTGGATGAGATGGGATTTTTACAGTATTTCACCCAGAACGGTGATAACTGGGCGTTTCTTCCGATCTCTGTCGCAAAAAGCATCTTAAAGACGACGCCGGTATCGATCCATGAACTCGATGTGGAGCCACCAAGCAGAACGCTCTACTATCTGTACCGGACGGAGGACCAGTCCCCATATCAGAAGCCTCTTCTGGAAATATGCAGACGGAAGCTTGCAAATGAAAAGGGGATCACATTGATGGATCCGATCCTGAATGCATGATCATATTATACAACAACAGGGGCTGCCATTGACAGCCCCTGTTGTGCATTTTATTTATGATCAGCGTTTGTTGCTTGCTCTCCAGATATGCATCTTCTCAGCCTCTGCGATCAGCTGGTCGCGGAACTGCGGATGTGCTACGGAGATGATCGCTTCAGTCTTCTGCCATGTGGAGAGACCTTTTAAGTTTACTTTACCGTACTCAGTAACGAGATAGTGGATATTCGCACGGGTATCGGTTACGATGGAGCCAGGAGCCAGAGTCGGAACGATTCTGGACTCTAAGGTGCCGTCCTTCTTCTTGAAAGTGGAGGAGCAGCAGATGAAGCTCTTTCCGCCCCTGGAAAGGTAAGCGCCCAGAACGAAGTCGAGCTGTCCGCCGGCTCCGCTGATGTGCTTGATTCCTGCGGACTCTGCGTTTACCTGACCGAAGAGGTCAAGGTCAACAGCGTTATTGATGGACATGAAGTTGTCCAGAGCAGAGATCGTGCGGACATCGTTCGTGTAGTCTACCGGTGCGGACATACACTCCGGGTTCTTATTTAAATAGTCATATAATTTCTTTGTACCTGCGCCGAATGCGTATACCTGACGGCCTTTGTCGATATTCTTTCTTGCGCCAGTGATCTTTCCGGCGTTTGCGATATCCACGAATGCGTCAACATACATCTCAGTATGAACGCCGAGATCCTTTAAGTCAGATTTCGCGATCAGAGCGCCGACCGCGTTCGGCATTCCACCGATACCAAGCTGTAAGCATGCGCCGTCCGGGATCTCCTCAAGGATCAGCTTTGCGACAGCCTCATCGACATCGCTTGCAGCAGCAGCGCCGCCCATCTCAGCGATCGCCGGGTTGTCACCTTCCACGATCATGTCAACGTGAGAGATATGAACGCCCTCTTCAGTGCCGCCGAAGCATACCGGCATATTCTCGTTCACTTCCACGATAACGACCTTGGAAGTCTCACATACAGCCGCCATATGGGAAGCGTTCGGTCCGAAATTGAAGAAACCGTGCTCGTCCATCGGGGAAACCTGGAATACAGCTACGTCCGGCTTAGTCTGGGATTCTCTGTAATATCTTGGAAGCTCAGAGTAACGGATCGGAGCATAGTAGCTGAATCCCTGTGCGATCGCTTTTCTTTCGATACCGCCCATATGCCAGGAGTTCCAGGTCATATGTTCTGCCGGATTCTCGATCTTGAAGATCTCCGGCACCCACATTAAGATACCGCCGCGGAAGTTTACGTCGGTTAATTCCGGAAGTCTTTTTGCGATTGCCTTGTCGACAGCAACCGGTGTCGCTGTTGTCCAGCCGTAATCGACCCAGTCACCGGACTTGATTACGGAAGCTGCCTTCTCTGCGGAAACCAGCTTTTCCTGATACATCTGTTTGAAATCCATTTCAATACCCTCTCTTTGTAACCATAAAAATATAGTAGCAATATATTGTGCGGTTTTTTTGTTTCCATTGACACGAAAACAGGAAGCACAGGACACACGCCCTATGCCGGCACATATGGAAAAACTTATGCAAATGGATCTGCAGCACTTGTTTCCATATAGACCGCCGCACGGACAAACTATGAGATTATTTTAACATTTTCCGGGTGTAAGGTCAATAATTCCGGGAAAAAGCTTCGTAAATGTTCGCAAAACATGACGAAGCGCCAAAACACCGCATCAAAGCAAAAAAGTAACTTTTGTACGAAAGGATAAGGAAACTTTCTAATTTGTTTAGAAAAAATATATAAAAAGCTTGTCATAATTATTTGACACAAAAACGGTTTGGTGATATTATTAGTTATACATAATATACTGCCTTGCTTGTGGAAAAAATATGGTGTAGAGCATGGCAGCGGTATAATGAGGAGGAAAAGAAAATGGCAAAGAAAATTGTACTGGCAGGTGCATGCCGTACCGCAATCGGAACAATGGGTGGCGAATTAAGCACAGTTCCGGCTCCGGAACTTGGCGCGATCGTAATTAAAGAGGCTTTAAAGAGAGCAGGTGTAGCTCCGGAAGCTGTTGATCAGGTTTACATGGGCTGTGTAATCCAGGCAGGTCAGGGACAGAACGTAGCTCGTCAGGCTACATTAAAAGCTGGTCTCCCGATCGAGGTTCCGGCTGTAACGATCAACGTAGTATGCGGTTCCGGTCTTGAGGCTGTTAACATGGCAGCTGAGATGATCCTTTCCGGTGACGCTGATATCGTTGTTGCAGGTGGTATGGAGAACATGTCCATGGCTCCGTATGCTATGATGAAAGGCCGTTACGGATACCGTATGGGCAATGCTACCTTAGTTGATACAATGGTTAACGATGCTCTCTGGGATGCATTCAACAACTACCACATGGGTATCACAGCTGAGAACATCTGCGATCAGTGGGGTCTTACAAGAGAAGAACTGGACAAGTTCGCTGCAGTAAGCCAGCAGAAGGCAGAGGCTGCTCAGAAGTCCGGCGCATTCAAGGACGAGATCGTTCCGGTAGAAGTTAAGAAGAAAAAAGAGACAGTTATCGTAGATACAGATGAAGGCCCGCGTCACGGAACAACGGTTGAGACACTCGGCAAGTTAAAACCGGCATTCAAGAAAGACGGCGGCTTAGTTACAGCTGGTAACTCTTCAGGAATCAACGACGGTGCAGCAGCAGTTGTTGTTATGAGCGAAGAGAAAGCGAAAGAGCTCGGTGTTAAGCCGATGGCTACATGGGTTGCCGGTGCTCTCGGCGGCGTAGATCCGAAGATCATGGGTATCGGACCGGTTGCAGCTACAAGAAAAGTTCTCAAGAGAACAGGCATGGAGATCAAAGACTTCGATATCATCGAGGCTAACGAGGCATTCGCTGCACAGTCTGTAGCAGTAGGCAAAGAGCTTGGCTTTGACCTTAACAAGTTAAACCCGAACGGCGGCGCGATTGCTCTCGGACACCCGGTAGGAGCTTCCGGATGCCGTATTCTCGTTACACTTCTTCATGAGATGGAGAAGGCAGATGCTAAGAAGGGTCTTGCAACTCTTTGCATCGGCGGCGGAATGGGCTGTGCTACAATCGTAGAGAGAGACTAATCTGATCTGGGGCATAGACAAAATCTGAGGAGAACAACGATATGGGTTTTGTAAAATATGAGCAGGACGGTTTTGTTGGTGTTATCACCATCAACCGTCCGGAGGCTTTAAATGCGTTAAATACAGAGGTTATTCAGGACCTTGATGCTGTTCTTGACAGCATTGATCTTGGTACAACAAGAGTGCTGGTTGTGACCGGCGCAGGTGAGAAATCCTTTGTTGCCGGTGCGGACATTGCTGCAATGAGCACGATGACTGTACAGGAAGCACGTGAATTCAGTAAAGCTGGAAACGATGTTTTCCGTAAGCTGGAGACACTTCCGATCCCGTCGATCGCTGCTGTCAACGGCTTTGCACTTGGCGGTGGAAATGAGCTTGCAATGAGCTGCGATATCCGTTACTGCTCCGAAAACGCTATATTCGGACAGCCGGAGGTTGGTCTTGGTATTACTCCGGGATTCGGCGGAACCCAGCGTCTCGCAAGACTGATCGGAACCGGAAAGGCAAAGGAAATGGTATATGCCGCTGTCAATATCAAAGCTGACGAGGCATACCGGATCGGCCTTGTAAACGGTGTATGTGCGAAGGAAGAGCTTATTCCGACAGTTATGAAGCTGGCAAAGAAGATCGCCTCCAACGCACCGATCGCTGTCAGAAATTCCAAGGAGTCCCTGACAGACGGTTACCTTTCCGACCTTGACCACGCAATCTCTATCGAAGAGAAATATTTCTCCGAGTGCTTTGAGACTGAGGATCAGAAGGAAGGAATGAAGGCGTTCCTCGAGAAGAGAAAAGTGGACGGCTTCAAAAATCGATAAGATTACATAACATTGTTGCATATATAAGGAGATAAAATCATGAAAGTTGGTATTATCGGCGCAGGAACCATGGGTTCCGGTATTGCACAGGCATTCGCACAGACAGAAGGCTATGAGGTAATGCTCTGCGACATCAATGAAACATTTGCAGCGAACGGAAAGAAGAAAATTGCCGCTGGATTCGAGAAGAGAATCGCAAAAGGCAAAATGACTCAGGAAGAGGCTGACAAGATCCTTAACAAGATCACAACTGGTGTGAAAGATATCTGCGGCGACTGTGACCTCGTTGTAGAGGCTGCGATCGAGAACATGGAGATCAAGAAGCAGACATTTAAAGAGCTCGACGCGATCTGCAAACCGAGCTGCATCTTTGCAACAAACACTTCCTCTCTTTCCATTACAGAGATCGGCAGCGCTGTTGAGAGACATGTAATCGGTATGCATTTCTTCAACCCGGCACCGGTTATGAAGCTGGTTGAGGTTATCGCTGGATTAAACACAAAGCCGGAAGACGTTGAAGCTGTTAAGAAGATCTCTGAAGAGATCGGCAAGACTCCGGTACAGGTAGAAGAGGCTGCAGGTTTCGTTGTAAACAGAATCCTTATTCCGATGGTCAACGAAGCAGTCGGCATTTATGCTGAGGGCGTTGCTTCCGTAGAGGGTATCGATACTGCTATGAAGCTTGGCGCTAACCATCCGATGGGACCGTTAGCTCTCGGTGATCTGATCGGTCTTGATGTTGTTCTTGCAATCATGAACGTTCTTGAGACAGAGACAGGCGATCCGAAGTATCGTCCGCATCCGCTTCTTAAGAAGATGGTTCGCGGCGGCCTTCTTGGAAGAAAGACCGGCAAGGGCTTCTACGATTACACAAAATAATCCGGAGATAGTTACCGGTATGGGAAATGCCTGACGGGGATCTGATCCCGTCAGGCAGATAACCCGATAGCGTTTACTTTTTCCACTAAATATCAGCGAAAGAAGGCTTATGAGGTAAAGAAAACGCTAAATTTATTTTTTGACCAAGATTGTGTTTTTTTTCACAATCAGAATTCCGGGCACATATGTTGGGTTATATGCCGGGAGTTTTGAACCTGCAAAATGCGGGACCGGATAAATGCGGGCTGTCCCCATTTGTCCAATGGATAGGTACATCGGAGAAATGAAGCATCCACATTTCCCTATGTTATACATGATACAATTCACAAGGAGGAACTAAAAACATGGATTTTACATTAGGTAAAGAGCATGAGATGGCGAGAACACTGTTCCATGATTTCGCCGAGAAGGAAGTCAAACCCCTTGCTCAGGAGGTTGACGAGGAAGAGAGATTCCCGGTTGAAACCGTAGAGAAGATGGCTAAAAACGGTTTCCTCGGTATTCCGGTACCGAAGGAGTATGGTGGACAGGGCTGTGATCCGCTTACATACGCTATGTGCGTTGAGGAGCTTTCCAAAGTTTGCGGTACTACAGGCGTTATCGTTTCCGCACATACATCCCTTTGCATGGATCCGATCATGACATTCGGAACAGAAGAGCAGAAGCAGAAATTCCTCGTTCCGCTTGCAAAAGGCGAGAAGTTAGGCGCATTCGGTTTAACTGAGCCGGGCGCTGGTACAGACGCTCAGGGTCAGCAGACAAAAGCTGTTTTAGACGGCGACGAGTGGGTATTAAACGGTTCCAAGTGCTTCATCACGAACGGTAAGTATGCTGATACATACATCGTTATCGCTGTAACAGGCACTGTTGAGAAACGTGGCAAAATGCAGAAAGAGATTTCCGCATTTATCGTAGAGAAAGGTACACCGGGCTTCACTTTTGGTACAAAAGAGAAGAAGATGGGTATCCGCGGATCTGCAACATATGAACTTATTTTCACAGACTGCCGCATCCCGAAGGACAACCTCTTAGGTAAGAAGGGTGAGGGCTTCAAGATCGCTATGCATACTCTTGACGGCGGACGTATCGGTATCGCTGCTCAGGCTCTTGGTCTTGCAGAGGGCGCTCTTGACAGAACAGTTGCTTACGTAAAAGAGAGAAAACAGTTCGGCCGCACAATCGGTCAGTTCCAGAACACACAGTTCCAGCTTGCTGATATGGCAACAAAGGTAAAAGCTGCTCAGATGATGGTTTACCGTGCAGCAATGGCTAAGGCTACTCAGAAGTCCTACGGCGTAGAGGCAGCAATGGCTAAACTGTATGCAGCAGAGGTTGCTATGGAAGTAACAACAAAGGCTGTACAGCTCCATGGTGGTTATGGTTACATCAGAGAGTACGACGTAGAGCGTATGATGCGTGATGCTAAGATCACCGAGATCTACGAAGGAACAAGTGAAGTTCAGAGAATGGTTATCTCCGGCGCACTGTTAAAATAATAATTTAACAGCTGGAAGATCATAACTATAAATGAAAATAAGGAGTGAAATACAGTGAAAATCGTTGTTTGTGTAAAACAGGTGCCGGATACTAAGGGCGGCGTAAAGTTCAAACCGGATGGAACACTTGACAGAGCAGCTATGCTCACAATCATGAACCCGGATGATAAAGCTGGTCTGGAGGCAGCTCTTCGCTTAAAAGATCAGTATGGTGCAGAAGTTACAGTAGTTACAATGGGTCTTCCGAAGGCTGAGGAAGTTCTTCGTGAGGCTATGGCTATGGGCGCTGATAACGGTATCCTTGTTACAGACCGTGTTCTCGGCGGTGCTGATACATGGGCTACATCCCAGACAATCGCTGGTGCTTTAAGAAACCTTGACTATGACCTCATCATCACAGGCCGTCAGGCTATTGATGGTGATACAGCTCAGGTAGGTCCGCAGATCTCCGAGCACCTTGGTCTCCCGGTAATCAGCTATGCTGAGGGCATCGAGATCGATGGCGATTCCGTAATCGTTAAGCGTCAGTTCGATGATAGATACATGATGTTAAAGGCTAAAATGCCGTGCTTAATTACAGCACTTTCTGAATTAAATGAGCCGCGTTACATGACTCCGGGCGGAATCTTCGATGCATACAAGAAAGAGATCACCGTTTGGGGCAGAAAAGATCTGAAAGATGTCCTTGATTCCAACCTTGGTCTTAAGGGATCCCCGACTCAGATCGCTAAGGCTTCCGACAAAGTAAGAAAGGGTGCAGGCGTTAAGGAGACAAACCTTGATCCGTCCGCAGCTGCAAATTACATTGTTGAGAAACTTACTGAGAAACATGTACTTTAATTCAAAAAAAGAAAAGTGTGGTGAAAAGTGATGAATTTAGCAGAATATAAGGGTGTATATGTCTTTGCACAGCAGGTAGACAATCAGATCAGCAGCATCGCTCTGGAGCTGATCGGTAAAGGTAAAGACCTGGCAAAAGATTTAGGAACAACTGTAACAGCAGTTTTAGTTGGTTCCAACGTAAAAGGTCTTGCAGACGAACTCGGTGAGTACGGTGCAGACAAAGTTATCGTTGTTGACGATCCGGAATTAAAAGATTACAGAACTGAGCCGTATACTCATGCGATCACTTCCGTTATCAACGAGTTCAAGCCGGACATCTTCTTAATCGGTGCTACAGCAATCGGTCGTGACCTTGGCCCGCGTGTTTGCGCACGTATCCATACAGGTCTTACAGCTGACTGTACACAGCTTGATATCGGAGATTTCCCGCTTGTTGCTATGCCGGGTAAAGAGCAGAAACATGGTCAGCTCCTTATGACCCGTCCGGCATTCGGCGGCAACACGATCGCTACAATCGCTTGCCCGGAATTCCGTCCGCAGATGGCTACAGTACGTCCAGGCGTTATGCAGAAGCTTGACCGTGAGGCTGGCAGAAGAGCAGAAGTTATCGAGTTCAACCCGGGATTCACTCCGGACAACAAGTACGTTGAGATTCTTGAGATCGTTAAGGCAGTATCCGACGTAGCTGATATCATGGATGCAAAGATCCTTGTTTCCGGTGGTCGTGGAGTTGGAAGCGCAGAGAACTTCAAGCTTCTTGATGACCTCGCTGAGGCTATTGGCGGTACCGTAAGCTGCTCTCGTGCAGTTGTAGATTCCGGCTGGAAGCCGAAAGATCTCCAGGTTGGACAGACTGGTAAGACTGTTCGTCCGCATGTATACTTTGCAATCGGTATCTCCGGTGCGATCCAGCACGTAGCTGGTATGGAAGAGTCTGACATCATCATTGCGATTAACAAAGATGAGTCTGCTCCGATCTTCGATGTAGCTGACTACGGTATCGTAGGCGACTTAAACAAGATCGTTCCGATGCTGACAGAGAAGATCAAAGAAGCAAAAGCTGCTGCAGCTAACTAATTTGCGTGAATTGTATTATCAGGGTGAAAAGGTCTAAAGTCCGATGCAAGCTTGCTTGCGGGAGGAATTTTGACCTTAGCACCCGCTAAAAACATGAATATATTAAAGTAGGCAGAGTGATTCTGCCGGTAGTGTCACAACAGGTGATGATCCCCGTCCGGGTTTCCGGGCGGGGATTTTTGCGTCTATATAGTCGGAAGAAAGTGCCGGCGTCTGTTTTACAGGTGTTCTTTTTGCATTGGAAAACCATCACAAGATATTTGGTCAATTAAAATAAGGAAGTCTGATGCACAAATCAGGCTCCATATCTTCTGTTACAGTTCCCTTTACGCCTTCATGTCCTTTTTTCTTACGGGCAAAGTAAAGTACCTTTTCCTCATCTGGAGATACTGATGTCTGGAGGTTATATCAGCCAGAAGATCGAAGATGAGGTGCAGTGTTTTGGAATCGCTTTTTATAAGAGGCGCTGTATAGTAAAGAAAAATAGAGTCCTGGAAGTTCCCCGGTTGTTGGCTGTAATAAAGACCGACGATTGGGGGACTTTTTTGAAATCTTATTTTGTGGCGGATGAGAAGGTGGATAAGAAGAAAGTCGCGAAGAACGTGCTGACACATCCATGTCTGGTTGCAATTTATCTGGGCTTGATCTGCATGGTGACTCAGGTGAAGCTTCCAGCCGTCATCACGGCGACAGTGAAGTATCTTGGGAATTGTAACAGCGCCCTCACGATGCTGATCGTGGGAACGATTTTGGCGGATGTAAAAATTACAACGATCTTTAATAAAGATACAGCCATGTTTTCTGTATTCCGTCTGATCATTCTCCCGGCAGCAGCACTGGTCGTTGGACTTGGACTTGATGCCACATCACTGGGAATCAGCGTTCTGATGACCGACATGCCTGCCGGAGCTACGGCGGCGATTTTTGCGGCAAGATATGACAGTGACGCCCTGTTTGCAACGAGATGTGTGGTTATGACGACGCTAATGTCCATGCTGACCCTGCCAGTCTGGTGTTATCTGGCAGGGTGAGAGGGCCCGGGCAGGTCGATCGTTTTCAGTTAGGAGAAGAGATAGAAATTTTTGTTCATTTGAAAAATGGCACACCGCATGCGATAGAGAACGGAAAGCTAGGTGGTTGTGCCGGTTCTGGTGAGTGCAGCGTTCGCGGCATCCATAAAGTTCCGGATCGCCTTCCACTGGTAAGGTTGTTCCAGAGAACCGAAGCGGATCTTATATTTTGCGGATCGTCCGAGATGGATGATCCGCATTTTTTTGCGCTGCTCAGGGGAGAGGGAGCTCATGGCAAGGTTCAGCGGGGAGATGCAGGCGCCTTTTCCGGCGGCGCAGAGTTCCAGAAGCATTCCCATATTGTCGGACTGGGTCTTTACGATCGGTTTGAAATTGCCCATGGTGATGAAGTGTCTTCCGAGCTGACCGGCGATGTCTGTGGCGTAGTTTAGAAGGAATGGGCAGTGTTCGAAGATCGAGAAGTCTTCCGGGCTTCTTAACATTAACGGTTCTGGCTGTGAATCTGTCAGTGCAGGGAGATCCTGGACAGAAAAGGAGACAGTGCCAGCGGTGCCATGAGTGAAATCAGAGCCGGAGCAGCAGATAGTTTTTGGAAGATGTAAAAATATGGCATCTGCTGGGGCGGCATCGGAAATGACCTCATGAAACAGAGAATCAGCAAGCAGAAGGACGACCTCCTCCTCATAGAAATCGCTCAGAGTGATCCCTGGCAGAAAATCCGGGAACTTCGCGATGGCGAGATCGATCTTATGTTCCATCAGGTCTTTTTGTAGTCCAGAGTTCGCATTTTCGATGACCTGGATCTCCATATGCGGGTAGCGGCGCTGGTATTCCGTGATGATCGCAGGCATGATTGCGTGGCAGCGGGTAAAGGAGATGCCGATCCGCAGGATGCCCTGCTCATTTTTAGTCAGGTCGGCAAATTCGTGCTGCATTGCCCTGTATTTTTTCTGGAAGTCTGCGGCGTACTGCCAAAAGATCTCTCCGGCATAGGTGAGCTCCAGGGGAACATGGCGGACGAAGAGCTTGCAGTCCAGCTCCTGTTCCAGATTGGCGATGTGGGTGCTCAGGGTCTGCTGGGTGATATGGAGAGCATCGGCGGCTTTTGTGAAGCTGCGCTTCTCGGCGGTCATGAGAAAGTAGTCCATGGAAAGAAAGTTCATATAAAACCTCCGGAATATAAAAAAGAAAGGTAACTGTTCAGTAGGTCTGCGCACTTGCTGCGCTGACCGTAAGAAAACCTAGGCTAAAAGGCAAAAATCCATCGGCGTAGCCGATTTGGAATGATTTTTGCATGTAACTGTGAAGGTACTGAACAGTTACAAAGAAAGTTTAATTGTAAGTGTCGTGCAGAGTCTCGGATCAGCTGTGCTGACCATAAAGGATACAGGACAGCCAGAATGAACTGGGAAAATCGTGTAAAAGAATGAAATCTGTAACTTATATACAGTTTTTTAGCTGTATTATATATCGGAAAATACAGTTAGACAAGTGGGAAATCCAGGCGTATACTAGAATCATAAAGGTGGATCAGGATATCTGAACAGGGAACAGCTGGCTGAGGGAATGGTTCACGAAAGAAAACAGGGAAGAGGTAAACATTATGAAGGTACACACCAGTGAGACGGCTGTTCTGGTCGTGTTCGCGGTGACGCTGATCGGGTGCATCCTTGCGGGAATCCCGATTCTGGCAGCGTTGGCACTTGGATATCTGATCTTTTTCGCGTACACTTTGAGCCGCGGTTATACGGTCAGAGATATTTTCGGGATGTCCTGGAAGGGAATCAAGACGGCGAAAAATATTTTAATTACGTTTTTACTCATCGGGATGCTGACGGCGCTCTGGCGGGCGGCAGGAACGATCCCGGCAATCGTCTCCTACTGCGCAGGGCTTATGAATCCGTCGGTAATGATTTTGATGGCATTCCTTTTAAACTGTCTGGTGTCCGTCCTTACAGGAACAGCATTCGGAACGGCGGCGACCATGGGCGTGATCTGCATGACCATGGCGAAGGCGATGGGGTGCAATGAGATCCTGACGGGCGGCGCGATCCTCTCCGGCGTGTTCTTCGGGGACCGGTGTTCGCCGGTATCCACCAGCGCACTGCTGGTCTCGGAGCTGACCCACACAAATATTTTTGACAATATCCGTCTGATGGTGAGGACGGCCATCGTGCCGCTAATTTTGACCTGTGCCTTTTACGGTGTCTGCGGAATCGCATTTCCGGCGGCGGAAGCCGGAAATTTGTCGCTGACGGAGAGCTTTTCTGGCGTATTCCATCTGGGACTGATCCCAATTCTTCCCGCGGTGGTGATCATGGTATTATCACTTTTCCGGGTACAGGTGCGGATGGCGATGCTGGCAAGTATCATGACGGCACTCGGCGTGTGCCTTTTCTGGCAGCACACGGACCTGTTCCTGATCGTTGAAATTCTGGTCAACGGTTATCAATCTCCGGATCCATCAATCTCGTCCATGATCGACGGCGGCGGAATCATGTCCATGGTGCGGGTGGCACTGATCATCACGATTTCGTCCTCCTATTCGGGTATCTTTGAGGAAACCGGACTTTTAAATGGTTTAAAATCGAAGATGGGCTCGGTGAGCAGAAAAATCACCGTATTTGGTACGATCCTTATGACGTCCATGGTGGCGGGGATGGTGGCCTGCAACCAGACACTGGCAACGATGCTGGTGGACCAGGTCTGCAAGGATCTGGAGCCGGATCAGCAGAAGTTTGCGATAGATATGGAAAACTCGGTAATCGTTACGGCTCCGCTCATTCCGTGGTCCATCGCGGGTGCGGTTCCGCTGGCGTCTGTGTCGGCGCCGCTTGTGTCGATAGGGGCGGCGGTGTTCCTGTATCTGCTTCCAATCTGGCATCTTATTGTGAGAGCCAGGAAGGCTGTTTGATAAATTTTAACTTTTCCAGTTTTGGATGAAAAGGGCAGGGCTGGACAACAGAAATAAACAGGATAGAAAATGTGGATGATCGTCAGTGGAGATAGATTATGAAAACAGCAGAAAAATTAACAGATGAAGCAAATAAGAAAATATGTTCAGGGGAGATACTGCAGAATCTGAAACCAGCGGCAGGGAAAGAATTTTCTGACCTGCCGTGGGAAGAGAGCGAGGATATGAAAGAGATCTGCGATAACTTCCGTATCATTGAAAGGCAGCGGGACCTGTACCGGGAGCGCTGCACCAGACTTCAGAAAGAAAATGAGAATCTTAAGCGATTGCTTGATAAGATCCAGATCGTGGTGTGTCAATATTCTAACTGCTGACTACTTTCAGCCTTTTAGCCGCGGCACCGCCGGTCCTTTTTTGGGACCTGGCGGTGCCGCATTTCACACCCGTGTGTATATTATTTATCCTTTGTCACGGAAAGAATGGTTCCATCAAAAGCGTCTACTTCATTGACCGTTCCGGTATAAGTTACAGTAACTTTATCGCCGTCCTTGACTTCGGAGAGACCTTCCGGTTTTTTATCGGCTTCGAAGGTGAACGCGTAATCCTTTCCATCAGCACTTACCGTGAACATGAAATCTTTTATGTCACTGATGGTACCAGTCATTGTAGACTCTTTTGATTCGTCACTTTTTTCACTGCTGTTTTCGGAAGCTTTGGAATCAGCCTCTTTCTTGCCTTCTGATTTTTCAGCGGCAGTTGTCTCCTTTTCAGCAGCAGTTGTATTCTCCTTCACAGCAGCCGCTGTTGTCTCAGCCGTTGTAGAAGCAGCGGTCGTTGCAGCAGTTGTGCTCTGGGAAGAGCATGCGGTTGCCAGTGCGATGATACCTGCGATGCAAGTGGTAAGAAGTAATTTCTTTTTCATAATAATTTAAGTCTTCCTTTCTAATATCGAAAATATAAGAGAAAAAACGAAAGATCCAGGTGCTTCAAAGGATCTCTCTCTTTCTTTATGATCCATATTAAATCAAAAAAGTGTGACCAAATTGTCAAAAAAAAATGAAGGAATACGGTCAGATATAAGAGGTTTTGTGAAGAGAATGAAAGAAAAATGACAGAAATGTAAAGAATCTGAACAGCTGAAGAAAAGATCCCGGCGGGAACATGTCCTGCCGGGATCAAGCCTAAGTTTTTTATGAAAGAGAGTTATTATTTCTGGTTCTTCTCGACCTCTGCCATCTTCATTGCGCGAACCTTTGTGGAGAGTCCATAGAGGTTGATGAAGCCGGTAGCGTCATGATGGTCATAGAGATCACCGGTTGTAAAGGAAGCGATGCTCTCGTTGTATAAGGAATATGGGGAAGTTGTGCCCTGCTTGATGATGTTGCCCTTGTAGAGCTTCATCTTGCACTCACCGGTCACATATTCCTGAGTGGACTCAACGAATGCCTGTAATGCCTCCCGAAGCGGGCTGAACCACTTTGCGGAGTAAACGACATCAGCGTACTCGTTGTCGATGTTCTTCTTATATTTTAATGTCTCTTTGTCTAAGATCAGTTCCTCTAACTGCTTGTGAGCTTCGAGAAGGATCGTTCCGCCAGGAGTTTCATAAACACCACGGGACTTCATGCCGACCATACGGTTCTCAACGATATCGGTGATGCCGATTCCGTTCTTTCCGCCGAGCTCATTTAATTTTGTGAGGATCTCGGAGAATTTCATCTTCTCGCCGTTTAATGCAACCGGGAATCCTTTCTCGAAGGAGATGGAGATCTCAGTCTCTTCATCCGGTGCCTTCTCCGGTGTTACGCCGAGTACGAGCATATGATCGTAGTTCGGAGCCTGTGCCGGATCTTCCAGCTCAAGACCTTCATGGCTGATGTGCCAGATGTTGCGGTCACGGCTGTAGCTGTCGTTCTTCTTGAATGGAAGATCGATGTTGTGTTTTGCGCAGTACTCTAATTCTTCCTCACGGGACTGGATATTCCAGGTTCTCCACGGAGCGATGATCTTCATATCCGGAGCAAGGGCCTTGATGCCAAGCTCGAAACGAACCTGATCGTTTCCTTTACCGGTAGCACCGTGGCAGATGGCAACAGCGCCTTCCTTCTTCGCGATATCAACGAGGATCTTCGCGATCAGCGGGCGGGCCATTGCGGTACCGAGGAGATACTTGTTCTCATATGTAGCGTTTGCTTTTACGCACGGAGCGATGTACTCGTCGCAGAATTCATCGACAACATGCTCGATATATAATTTGGAAGCTCCGCAGTATTTTGCTCTCTCTTCCAGACCATCTAACTCATTTCCCTGTCCTACGTCGATGCAGACGCAGACTACATCGTAATCATAATTTTCTTTTAACCACGGAATCAGAACTGTTGTGTCGAGTCCGCCGGAATATGCTAAAATAACTTTCTCTTTCATAATTGTTATCCTCCGATCTGTTTCAGACGTTGTTTTCTTTATGCTTCATAAATATACATCCGAACATGCATAATGTCAAGCGTAAAATGCATTTTTATGAAATAAAGTGCATATTATACATAAACAATGCATAAATTGGGAGAGGCGGGAGGAGAAAGATATGTGCCGGCGGGGTAACTGTTCAGTAGGTCTGCGCACTTGCTGCGCTGACCGTAAGAAAACATAGGCTGGAAGGCAAAAATCCCCTCAGCGAAGCTGATCTGGAATGGATTTTTGCACGTAACTATGAAGGTACTGAATAGTTACCCGGCGGGGAAAATGAAAAGGATCTGGTGGTGGAAAAGCAGAGGGAGAGAGTGGCGGACAGGAAATGAAATCAGGGCGGATGTCAGAATGAAAATCATATAGAGATGGTAGGAAATATAGAGTCAGGATTGACAAGCACTGTGAAATCATGGATAATAGGTTTCAAGACTGCGCCAGCCGCCTGCCATATTGTATGGAAGGATATGGCAGTATCAGAAGACCGGGATAGCTGCGCAGAGAGTAAATATGGAAGGAAACGTGTTCATGGAACAGTGGAACGAATACCTGGAAGCCCTGGCATCCAAGGCACCGACTCCGGGGGGCGGAAGTGCGGCGGCAGTTTACGGCGCCATCGGAACGGCTCTCGGTGAGATGGTGGGGAACCTGACTTCGGGAAAGAAGAAGTTTGCGATATATGAGGAAGATGTCCAGAAGATCCTTGCGAGACTTGGCGGGGCGAGAATGGATTTTATCCGGCTTGAGAAGGCGGACGAGCAGGCGTTTCAGCCACTCTCGGAGGTTTACCGCATGAAGGCGGAGACGAAGGAAGAGAAGACGGAAAAGGAAGAGCGGATGGAAGAATGCCTGAAGGCTGCGGCGAAGGTCCCGATGGAAGTCATGGAGCGGGCGGTCAGCGTGATGGACGATATCGAGTTTCTGGCGCTCCACGGAAGCCGGCTTGCGGTGAGTGACGCGGGTGTCGGGATTCAGGGGATCCGGTCAGCACTTCTCGGAGCGGTCATGAGCGTGTATATCAATACGAAGATGATGAAGGACCGAGAGTATGCCGAGGAGATGAACAGCCAGGCGGAGCTTCTTATAAGGAAGGGAACGGAACAGGCAGACCGGATCTATGGGATTGTATTAAAGGCGGTAAGAGGATGATCACATTAAAAGGTGCAGAGGTTTCTGCGAAAATCAAGGAACAGGTTCTCGCGATGAACGGGAAATTAGGAGGATATGTGCCGACAGCGGCTATCGTCCGCATTGGCGAGCGGCCGGATGATCTCTCCTACGAGAGAAATGTCATGAAACGTATTGCGGCATATGGAATGGAGACAAAGTCATATGTGTATCCGGCGGATATCACAGAGGAGGAGTTCTTTGCGGAGTTCCAGAAGATCAATGATGACGAGGCCATCGACGGAATTCTGTTATTTCGCCCGCTGCCGAAGTATATCAATGAAAAACGTGCGGAGCAGATGATCCGGCCGGAGAAGGACCTCGACGGAATCTGTGCAGTGAATACGGCGAAGGTGTTTGCAGGAGAGAAGGACGGTTTTGCTCCGTGTACGGCTGAGGCGGTCATTGAGATGTTAAAGGCATTTGATATTCCAATGGAAGGAAAGCGCGCGGTGATCGTCGGACGCAGCATGGTCGTTGGACGTCCGCTGTCCATGTTGATGTTGAAGGAAAACGCGACGGTGACTGTGTGCCATACAAAGACGAAGGACTTAAAGGCAGTCTGCCGGGAAGCGGACATTCTCGTCGCGGCGGCAGGTAAGGCGAAGATGTTAGACGCGTCCTTCTTAAAGGAAGGAGCTGTGCTGATCGACGTTGGAATCAACGTGGATGAGAACGGAAAGCTCTGCGGCGACGTCCTCTGGGAAGGTCTGGAAGAAAAAGCCTCCGCGGCGACCCCGGTCCCGGGCGGCGTCGGAGCTGTGACGACGGCTGTACTGGCGAAGCATCTGGCGATGGCGGCGGAGAGAAAGGTGAATCGGTAAATTTTCTGAATTTTTCGGGAAAGAGCATAAATAAAGGATTTTTCGAACAGGGTCCCCGGCGGGTATAGCCGGGGATTT
The DNA here is from genome assembly GCF_003435535.1 of Desulfotomaculum sp. OF05-3. Classification (NCBI taxonomy): domain Bacteria; kingdom Bacillati; phylum Bacillota; class Clostridia; order Eubacteriales; family Desulfotomaculaceae; genus Desulfotomaculum; species Desulfotomaculum sp. OF05-3. The sequence continues at coordinate 107,083 of NZ_QWGO01000003.1, forward strand.
TTATGTAACAGGAAATTCCGAGGAATTCCCCGTTACATAAAAAGGCACTGACGTGCCAAAGCTGCACACTCGCGCGAAGATGTAGATAGTCGCAAGCGACCGCGCGAGGTGCGAGAATGTGCCAAAGCACATTCTTATTTAGACAGATAAAGAAGGCAGAGTTATCATTTTATTTGATGAAGTTAGCCACCTCTAATTATGCATTAAGCATGATTCTTACAAGGCGTGCGGTGCTGTCAATGATGCCGCAATATTACCTTTGGGAGATAAAAAAGAAATTAAAAATATGTTCGTATTCAGAAGAAAATATGGAATAGTCAGGCCGTATAAAAACCTCCTGACTATGGAATCCTAAGGGAAACATGGTTTCAGGAGGTTTTTTATGTGGGGAATTTTGGTGGCATTGCTTTCTGGGGCGCTTATGAGCCTGCAGGGGATCTTTAATACGGAGGTGACGAAGCAGAGCAGTATCTGGGCGGCGGCAGGATGGGTGCAGCTGACGGCGTTTCTGACATGTGTGGTTCTCTATTTTTTTACCGGGCGTGGGGAGATCTGGGGGATGTTCTCCATCGACCGGAAATATATGCTTCTCGGCGGTGTCATGGGCGCGTTCATCACCTGGACCGTGATAAAAAGCATGGACGGTCTGGGACCGGCTAAGGCGACGCTGCTCATTGTTGTGACCCAGATATTAGTCTCCTATATTGCTGAGGTATTTGGGCTTTTCGGCGTCGAGAAAGCAGCATTTGAGTGGCGGAAGCTTATTGGTGCGGCGCTGGCGATTGCGGGGATCGTTGTGTTTCGGTGGTAGCGCGGCGCAGGGCGTCTTGAAAATGGGCGAAGGTATCTGTGGTGGCAGCCGTTTCTACGAGATCTATGCGCTCGTCAGAGGTGAGGTATCTAATTGTGGGTGAGGCGAGTTCTCCTGCCTTTTTGCCGAAGCGCGAGACAATGATTTTCATGAGCATTTTATAGCTAGTTTCATCATTGCCTTGGGATATACCCTGAGAGAGGCCCTGAGAGAGGCCCTGAGAGAGGCCCTGGGAGAGACCCTGGGATATACCCTGAGAGAGGCCCTGAGAGAGGCCCTGAGAGAGGCCCTGGGAGAGACCCTGGGATATACCCTGAGAGAGGCCCTGAGAGAGGCCCTGAGAGAGGCCCTGGGAGAGACCCTGGGATATACCCTTTGCTTCCCTTTCTGCTAACCAAATATCTATCGCTTTGCACATATTTATCTTTCCTCCTCTTGTCTGCATCATACGGGGTTCTAGTAAAGTCGACATACTCGTATGAGTGGCAATCATTTCATATGCATCTTTATCTAACATTTGATATTCTGATGTATTCAACAACTTTTTTAGATACGTCTTATCATCAGAATACCGGATAAAATCAAATACCTGCCTGATATCCGTCTTAAAAACATCGGTATTCTGTAAATGCCGGACATCCACAAGATGAATCCGGTAATTCTGAATCAAAGGATGAAATTCTTCCGGAATCCCGGAAAAATCGATCATTCCGTGAAGGTCGACGGATCCATCCCAGGGAAGCTCGCCATAGTAGAGAACGATGATGATTGAAGGATGGAGATGACTCTCTTTGGAAAAACTGTAAAGATATTCTCCAGGATTCTGTTTGATGTCGGCATTTCGAACTGCGCGGCGTATCATTGCGGCCTGGCGCTCATATTCACCGGCTTCATAGGTCATACAGCGAAGCGGCAGTGAGTAATCGATGGTCTGCTGGTTTTCAATACCGATGACAAGAAAATTTACGCCAAAGGATGCTTTTTTAACCAGATCACGAAGCTTTACACGTCGTCGGTTCTTTGATTTGTGGATTGCCGGATCGTTCCAGATCCCGGTCTGGGTGTCCAGATCCTGCAGGTCTTCTTTTCGGACAACCGGTCTGCCCTGGCAGATGAGTCCATTGATCAGGTCAGCGTAGCGCTCATCGTCGGAAAAGAACTTTTTGTCACTGATGTCCGCACTTGGAATTGTGCTCAAGTTCATACCTCCTTTGCGCAGGAGTCAGAACATGCAAAGTGGACAACATGATCAGCCATTTTCCAATGCATCTCGGATTCTCCTGCTTTTAAATTGATTGAAAATAGGTAAAGGATATAAAAGCAATGAAGTTCCGAAATGTGAAAAGACGGATCGTAGTCCGGATAGAAACTTAGAGAATATGCTTTTATAGGATTATGTGTAACTGTTCAGCAGGTCTGCGCACTTGCTGCGCTGACCATAAGAAAACATAGGCTGGAAGGCAAAAATCCCGTCAGCGAAGCTGATCTGGAATAAATTTTGCGCGTAACTATGAAGGTACTGAATAGTTTACGATTTTGTGTGGATATCGTATCACAGGATATGCGGGATAGCAAGGTAGTCTGGTATATAAAATTATAAAAATTTTCGAAACTATGAGGAATTTTGCAGCGCGGGGAAAATATATAGGCATGGGAGAAGCGTGTTGATTCGGAATAGCAGTGATATGAAAATTTTAAAACGATCATGCAAGAAGTTTAAAAAAATTAAATATATGATTTAAAATAAATAAAATCATATTGACAAACTAGGAAATAGGGGTTATTATAGCGCCATCGGATTCGAACAGGGAGTTCAGACGATGAGGAAACATTGGACTGCAGGATAGCAGGCGGTTGGAAAGGAGATACAGGTATGGGAAATGCGGGAAGAAATAACATGAACAATATGTGTTGTTGCTGTTGTATGTGTATTTCCGGGCGTTTTTTACGGCCAGGAGCTTTGCTGTGCAGCCAGGTACCTGTATACAGAAAGTAGTTTCCTGTTAATGCCAGAAAAATGCGCCCGGAAGTGTTTACACTTCCGGGCTTTTTATTTACGCGGCGAATCATAGAGACCGCGAAAACTTGAGAAGTCCTAAAATCGCGCTTCTCAGATGGGGAGGAAGAAACATTGATCCAGATCGAACATGTAAGCAAAACCTTTTCAGGAAAATACGGAACCGTCCACGCGTTGGACGACGTGAGTATCCATGTGGAAAAGGGTGATATCTGCGGTATCATAGGGTTTTCCGGAGCCGGAAAGTCCACACTGATCCGCCTGGTAAACGGTCTTGAGACGGCGGACAGCGGAAAAGTCACTGTCTGTGGAAAGGAGCTTTCCACATTGAAGAAGCCGGAACTTCGGGCGCTGAGAAGAAAGATCGGAATGGTATTCCAGCAGTTCAACCTGCTGGAATCCAAGACGGTGTACCACAATATTGCGCTTCCGCTGATCCTTGCAAAGACTCCGAAGGTGGAGATCGACAAGAAGGTTAAGGAAGTATTAAAGATCGTTGAGCTGGAGGACAAGAAAGACACCTACATCAGTCAGCTCTCCGGAGGACAGAAACAGCGTGTGGGAATCGCGAGAGCGCTGACCACCGACCCGGAACTTCTTCTCTGCGACGAGGCTACAAGCGCCCTGGACCCGCAGACAACGGAATCGATTTTAAAGCTTTTAAAGAAGATCAACCGTAAAATGGGTGTCACGATCCTTCTCATCACCCATCAGATGCAGGTCGTCCAGATGATCTGCAACAAGGTAGCGGTCATGGAGAGCGGAAAGATCGTGGAATCCGGCAGCGTTCTGGAGGTCTTTGGATCCCCGAAGATGCCGGTGACAAAGCGGTTCGTCCAGACGGTTATCCGGGACCAGATCCCGGACAGCATCATAAGCCTCGTGAAGGAACAGAAAGAAAACTTCCGTGTGGACCGTCTGAAATTTATCGGTTCCAGCGTGAAGCGCCCGGTAATCTCCGATATCTGCAAGACAAAGGGTGTCGTGGTCAACATCCTCGGCGCGGCGGTACAGGAGCTGGAGGACAGCGTCATGTGCGTCTTCATCTTACAGCTCATCGGCGATGATGAGAGCATCGATAAGGCGGAAGCGGAGATCGACAAGAACGGCGTCTTAAGAGAACGACTGGAGGTGGAGTAAGATGGAAGAACTCATGAAAACAAAGATCTTTAAGGTCACGGTGGAGCGTCTGCTGTTGAACGGCGGACAGACTCTTTACATGGTTGGATGGTCACTTCTCATCGGAACGATCATCGGAATGATCCTGGCACTGATCCTGGTGCTTTGCAGAAAAGGCGGATTGGTGGAGAACCGACCGTTATATATGATCGTCAGCGTCTACATCAACGTGGTGCGCAGTATCCCCTTTGTTATTCTTCTTGTAACGATCATGCCGATCACCCGCGCTATTGTCGGAACGACCATCGGAAGTACGGCAGCGTTGGTGCCGTTAGTAGTTTATATAAGTCCGTACCTTGCGAGGCTGATGGAGAACAGCCTGCTTGAGATCGATCCGGGAATCCTGGAGGCGGCAGAGGCCATGGGCGCGACAACATGGCAGGTCATCCGATATTTCCTGGTTCCAGAGACATTAGGTTCCATGGTGCTTGCACTGACAACGGGAACCATCGGACTTCTTGGAGCGTCTGCAATGGCCGGATATGTCGGTGGCGGCGGAGTCGGAGATCTGGCATTGACATACGGTTATGAAAAGATGAACACACCGCTCATGATCCTCACAGTTGTGATCCTGGTGGTTCTGGTACAGCTTTTACAGATTCTCGGAAATACGATTTCTGGTAAATTAAGACAGCATAAATAAATTTTAAATAAGAGGAGAGAAAAAATTATGAGAAAAGCAATTGCGGGAGTACTTATGGGAGCAGCAGTGTTAAGCCTTGCGGCATGCGGAAAGAGCGACACCGCGCAGACAACAGCGGCGCAGGCTGCAGAGAGTGCAGACAGCACAGCGGCAGCGGTTGATACGGAGGACAAGAAAGAGATCGTTTACGGAAAATCCCAGGGGCCGTACACAGAGCTCTTTGAGGCTGCCATCGTTCCGATTCTTGAAAAAGAGGGATACACCGTAAAGGGCGTGGACTTCTCTGATCTTCAGACAGCTGACATCGGATTAAACGACGGCGATGTTGATGTCAACGTGGAGCAGCACACCGCATACGCTGAGAACTTCAACGCAAACTACAATGCGGATCTTGTGCCGATCAGCCCGATCCCGACTGTACCGGCTGGCGTATATTCTGCAAAATACACATCTGTTGATGAGATCCCGGACGGTGCGAAGGTTGCAGTTCCGAACGATGCCTCCAACACCGCAAGATGCTATCTGATGCTTCAGAAGATCGGCTGGATCAAGCTTGCCGATGATGTGGATCCGTCCGCAGTTACCCAGGATGACATTGTTGAAAATCCGCATAACATCGAGTTCACAGAGATGAAGAGCTTAACGATCCCGGCAGCGATCCAGGACTTTGACTATGTGGCAATTACCGGCAGCGTTGTATACAACGCAGGCATCGACCCGTCCACAGCCCTCGCAACAGAGGATATCCAGGATCACCTGGTACTTCAGGTCGTTGTGAAGGAAGAGAACAAGGACGCAGAGTGGGCAAAGGCAATTGTGGACGCTTATCATTCTGACGAGTTCAAGCAGTACATGGAAGAGAACAACGACGGATTATGGTGGATCCCGGACGAGTTAAAATAAGATTGGAAGCTTATTGAACGATCAGGAAAATAGTTGATGAAAAAGGTTCTTCGGCACTGGAATATAAATTCCGGTATCGAAGGACCTTTTTTGGTAGTGGTATTAAAATTATAAAACCTTGAAAGTTAACTGATAAACGGAAAATGGTTGACTTTCACGGCGTTTTTTTATATAATTGTGAACTATAACGTAGAGCAAAAGTTTACAATCGTAACATGAGAATTCAGAGAAAAAATCCGGAAGACGGACCAGGACCAGAGATCAAAGCCCGGATGACGAAAACGGCGATTGCACATAAAAATCAGAAAAATAAGGAGAATACTATGGACGCACTGACACTGGCACAGGAAATTATCGACGGAAGAAGAATTACAAGAGAGGATGACTTAAATTTCTTTCTGACATGCGATCTGAAGGAACTCTGCGAGGGCGCAGACCGGATCCGCAAGGCATGTGTGGGAGATAAGGTTGATCTCTGTTCCATCATCAACGGACGGAGTGGACGATGTCCAGAGGACTGCAAGTACTGCGCGCAGTCTGCACACCACCACACAAGCTGCGAGATCTATGATTTCCTTCCGGAAGAAGAGATCGTAAAGATGTGTCACGTCCATGAGGAAGAGGGCGTTGACCGTTTCTCCATCGTTACATCAGGAAGAGCATTGACGGGGGAGGAGTTCGATAAAGCGATCCACGCCTACGAGACTATGAAAAAGGAATGCAAGATCGACCTCTGCGCGTCCATGGGCTTTGTGACCGCGGAACAGCTTCACCGTCTCCATGAAGCAGGTGTCACAAGCTACCACCACAACATCGAGACATCCAGAAGAAACTTCCCGAACATCTGCACGACTCATACATACGACATGAAGATCAATACCCTAAAGATGATCAAGGCAGAGGGTATGTGCGCATGTTCCGGCGGCATCATCGGAATGGGTGAGACATGGGAGGACCGTCTCGATATGGCAGTGAGCCTTGCGGAGCTTGGAATCGATTCCATTCCGTTAAACGCCCTGATGCCGATTCCGGGAACTCCTCTGGAACATCTGGAGAGAATCTCTGAGGACGATATTCTCCGCACCATCGCATTCTTCCGCTATATCAATCCGGAGGCAAACATCCGCCTCGGCGCAGGCCGCGCGCTGCTGACAAACGATGGTGAGACCGCATTCTGCTCCGGAGCATCCGCAACAATTACCGGCAATATGCTGACAACGGTTGCATGCGCAACGATCCGCAGCGATAAGAAAATGCTGAAAGGCCTTGGAAGAGATGTGACACCGGAGTATATGAAGGAAAACTAAGAGAAAGAACAAGGGTAACTGTTCAGTAGGTCTGCGCACTTGCTGCGCTGACCGTAAGAAAACATAGGCTGGAAGGCAAAAATCCCATCAGCGAAGCTGATCTGGAATGGATTTTTGCACATAACTATGAAGGTACTGAATAGTTACGAACAAGGTTATATATAGAAAAGACAGAAATGTGAGGTTTCATTTCTGTCTTTTTTCGTACCATTCTTTAAACCCATCCACTGTGAGCCGGTCGCTGAGGTCCTGGATGGTCCTCGACGCGGACTCCATGATCTGTTCCGGAGTCTTTCTTTTTCGAAGCATTTCGTAAGTGGGGCCCAGCGGATCTCCGTATTTTCGTTCTGCCGGATCAGATTTTGCAGATATGTATCAGGCACCGAGAATCTCGCTCAATGTCTTTATAAAGAAGATCACCAGAACCACCATCATCAAGGGTTTTACAAACTTTGCGCCGCCCTTGTCGAAACAGCGTGTTCCGAGATAATTTCCGGCGATGCTGAAGATACCGGCAATGAGGCCAAGAAGGAAAATTACTTTTCCGTTCATGAGGTAGACCGCCAGGGCTGTCAGGTTCGTTGTCAGGTTGATGGCTTTTGTGATCCCGTTGGCTTCCTTCAGTCCCATGTGGGCAATTCCAGTGAGGAGAAGCAGCAGAAATGTTCCGGTTCCGGGACCGTAAAAGCCGTCGTAGATGCCGATGATGAAGGCGATCAGAGCGCTGAAAAGAATCATCTTGCGGACCGGGAAAGACTCTTTTTCTCCCACGAACGGTTTTCCAAATGTGAGATAGAGGGCGGTACAGGGCAGGATCACGAGAATCAGGCGCTTAAAATAATAATCGTCTAACTGCAGAGCAAGTTTTGCACCGAGAGAGGAACCGATGAGAGCTGTAACGATACAGAGAAGCGCGTTCTTCCAGGCAATATAACCGTTTTTCGCAAAGCGAGCTGTTGCCAGTGTGGTTCCCATTCCGGAGCTTAATTTGTTTGTTCCGATGGCAAAATGGACTGGAAGACCGGCGATCATGTAAGCCGGGAGTGAGATCAGTCCTCCGCCTCCGGCAACCGCGTCGACGAAACCGGCGAGAAATACCAGCGGGCAGACGATCAGAAAGTGCATCAGATGTAATTCCATAGCAGTAATTCCCCTTAAGTATGATTAAATTGAACGTGCTGTTTTCGCTGCCAGAGCGGATGAAACGGTCTTTGCACGCTTTTTGCCAAATATAGCATAATTTTAAAGAAATTGCAATGAAAGCAGGTGGGCGGAGCGTGAAATATCTGGCGGGAGAAAGCCAGAGAACGGTTGATTTGGCATCGAGTATGCTCGGTGCGAGAAGGAGAATGCGAGGCTTGAGAAAAAATCGGACTGAGGTTATAATGGAGAGCGTACATAACAAAAATGCCCTTGTTTTTACAGGACTGATTCGGTAAAATAGAGACAGGCAGAACGATCCCCCTGAAAATGTTCAGGAGGGAATGTATGAAAGAAGATAAGAAAAAAATTTTGACGGCCGCGGCTTTCTTGATCGCAGCCGGACTTGTGTTTGGGATGACAAGAAGCCGGAGTGGAATCCAGAAGCTGGATGAATCCGGAGCGGTCGTTATGAGCGGATCACTGGATGCGGATGGGAACATCAGCTGGGAGAAAAACGGCTCTGCAAAAAGCGACGGCCTGCCGCAGGGGGATTCTGGAAGCAGTACCGAAAAACAGGAGCTTCAGGAACCATTCAGGGATGAAAATGGCAGTGTACAGGGAGAAAGTACCGTGGAGACGCAGGAATATGTGGAAAACTCTGAAAAATCCGGAGTTTATGTGTATATCTGCGGAGAGGTGGCAGCCCCAGGTGTGTATGAGCTTTCGGAGGACAGCCGGATCTACGAGGCAGTGGATGCCGCCGGGGGATTTACGGAGAACGCGGCGAGGGAGAGTGTAAATCTCGCCTCAAAAGTTTCTGATGGCATGCAGATCACGATCTACAATAAGGAAGAGGCCGCGTCGCTTCCGGCGGGCAGCGGGTCTGCAGTAGGAAACGCCGGTCAGGGCGGAACTTCCGGTTCCGGGCTTGTGAACCTGAACACGGCGACAAAAGAGGAGCTGATGACCTTAAAGGGCATCGGGGAGGCGAAAGCCGAGGATATTATCCGCTACCGCGAAAAGAGCGGTGGCTTTAAGAAAATCGAGGATATCATGAAGATATCCGGTATCAAAGAGGCCGGGTTTCAGAAGATAAAGGATAATATTACGGTGTGAAAAGATGAAAAAACGGTAACTATTCAGTGCCTTCATAGTTACGTGCAAAAATCCATTCCAGATCAGCTTCGCTGATGGGATTTTTGCCTTCCAGCCTATGTTTTCTTACGGTCAGCGCAGCAAGTGCGCAGACCTACTGAACAGTTACAAAAAACGTATAATTCATGCTGATTGTGACATTTAAAAACACAGGAGGCGGAAATCAGGTCATAGACATTAGAAAAGCAGCAGGAGAGGACCTGCGCATTACAGCATAACGTGGAGGAGAGAAATGGCAAGAGTTCTGGTAGTTGATGATGAAAAACTGATCGTGAAGGGAATCCGCTTCAGTCTGGAACAGGATGGATATGAGGTGGACTGTGCTTACGACGGCGATGAGGCGATCGAGAGGGCAAAAGAACGGGAGTATGACGTGGTTCTTTTGGATGTCATGCTTCCGGGACACGATGGATTTGAGGTCTGCCAGACGATCCGTGAGTTTTCCGAGATGCCGATCATCATGCTGACGGCAAAAGGCGATGATATGGATAAGATCCTGGGACTGGAGTACGGCGCTGACGATTATATCACGAAACCGTTCAATATCCTGGAAGTAAAAGCGCGGATCAAGGCGATCATCCGCAGAAACAATAAGAAGAGCGGCGCCGCGAAACGCCAGAAATCCAGCGTAGTCACAGAGGGCGACTTAAAGCTTGACAGGGAGAGCCGCAGAGTCTTCATTAAAGATAAGGAGATCAACCTGACCGCGAAGGAATTCGACCTGCTGGAACTTCTTGTCACAAATCCGAATAAGGTCTACAGCCGTGAGTCCCTGCTTGAGTATGTATGGGGAAACAAGGCCATGGTAAGCGGGGATGTCCGCACGGTGGATGTGCATGTGAGAAGACTGCGTGAAAAAATTGAGCCTAGCCCGAGTGATCCGAAGTATGTACACACAAAATGGGGCGTAGGCTATTTCTTCCGCGCCTAGCGATGAGCAGTGCAAGATCAACAGGCTGACTTTCGGCGTTGTGCTTGCACATAAGCCGAAAGTCGGACAGTTGATCTTATAGGGCGAATGCCCGCGAGCCCTGAGTTGGGGCCTGCCCCAATTCAGGGCTCCACTGCGGACTAACCAACAAAATTAATTAAAACCTAAAGGAGAAAAATTTTATGACATACACAATTCGCCCAGTCCGCCCGACGGACCTTGCGGCAGTTACCGAGGTGGAAGCAATCTGCTTCCCGGCGGCGGAAGCCGCAGCAGAGGAATCTTTTAAGGCCCGCATCGCGGCATTTCCGGAGTGCTTTTTTGTTGCGGAAGCGGACGGAAAGATCATAGGCTTCATCAATGGCTGCGCCACAGATTCCAAAACGATTTATGACGAGATGTACGAAAATTCCGCCTGCCACAGGCCGGACGGCGCATACCAGTCTATTTTCGGACTGGATGTGATCCCGGACTACCGCTGCCAGGGAATCGCGGCGGCGCTCATGGATCACATGATCGAAGACTCGAAAAATAAAGGAAGAAAGGGCCTGATCCTCACCTGCAAGGACCGTCTGATTCACTATTACGCGAAATTTGGATACAAAAACATGGGCATTTCCAAGTCTGTCCACGGCGGGGCAGTCTGGTACGACATGATCCTGGAATTCGGGGATCAGAAATCATGAAGGTCACATTGATCACAGTCGGAAAGATCAAGGAAAAGTTCTTTCAGGACGCCATCGCGGAATATTCCAAGCGCCTGAGCCGGTACTGTAAGCTGGAGATCGTCCAGGTGGCGGACGAAAAGACGCCGGATGGGGCCAGCGAAGCGGTGGAGACGCAGATCAAGGAGAAAGAGGGCGAGCGGATTCTGTCTAACATCAAGGATGGCAGCTTTGTCGTTGCCCTTGCGATCAACGGAAACATGCTGGATTCTGAGGAACTTGCGGCAAAAATAGAAAAATGGGGTGTGTCGGGGATCAGCCAGATCGTGTTTATCATCGGCGGATCTTTAGGACTTTCCAACCAGGTCCTGGCACGGGCCGACTATAAACTGAGCTTTTCAAAGATGACATTCCCGCACCAGCTCATGCGGGTCATTCTCCTGGAACAGATCTACCGGAGTTACCGGATCATCCAGGGAGAACCATATCATAAGTAAAAAATGGGGACTTGGCAAGGAGGCAAAACGAGTGGCAGAGGAACAGAAAGCGGGGAAGATCTTTCTTTTCTGCAAGGAATCTTCACAGGAGCGGATCATGAAGTGCCTGCGGGACGCCTTTGACGTTCCGGGCAGCGCACATGATACAGGATTGGAACTTCACAATGGGAATCTGAATGTGACGCTTAGGATCTACTGCGAGAGCGCGGGTGACGAGGAGCAGGAGCTGGTCCGAAGCTGGTCTGACCGGGCAAGAGGCCACTTTTCCAGGGTCGAGACCGCGGTGGTGGATGTGAAAACGAATCTTCTCTATCAGCTGGAAGGAACCGAGAGTATCGTTTCGGTGGACTATGTGTTCGAGGGGGAAGAGTCCGAATTCCTGACAGAGACAGAGGAGGCCGCGAAGAGAAATATGGAGCAGACACTGTTTCGTGTTCTTTCCGATCTTCGTGCAGTCATGGCGTTCAGGGGAGAAAAAAGGGGATTTTACTGCCTGGATGCGTCCGGCATGGAGAAGCTGATCCTGGACGGAAACGGAAACAGTGAGATGGAGCGGTTTCTGCCATATAAAGCGGTGGGCTATGTTCCGGGAAATGAGATCGAGACGGAACAGTTGAACCGCAGGGAGAAGAACCGGAGAGAGTTTGAGGCGCGGGGCGTGTATGTTCCGGTATTTTACCCGCTTTTGGAGACGGAGGCGGAGGCAGACTGCCGGACACCATATGAGATCGCGGCGAGAGCGGTGGCGCTCATGCTGGTGGCGGTATTTTCTGAGGCCATGCTGGCGAAAAAGATGAGCCAGAAAGAGGCATTGGAATTCATCCAGAAGCGGATCAACGAGTTCGGGGCGGATGATTTCTTCTCCCTGAAGGAGTGGAATTACCTGCACAACGAGGATCCGAAAGAATCAGAGAAGATATCCTATTCCTGGCAGTACGAGAATCTGTATGTGATGGAGTGGGCGCTGGGACTGATCGACGGGCCGTTAGATTTCCCGGATCACTTCTGCGCAGTGGCGGAGGCGGCGCAGCTTCTGACAGCCTTTCACTCCATGAGGGAGATCCTGGAGGCGGCGAAGCCGAGGAGCGCGAAGGAACTTCTTGATGCCTGCGATATGATCTTCTGCCTGGACTGGGCATGCACCGATACGAGGATGCGGGATCTTCCCGCGCCTGCGGGAATGGACGGAGGTGTGGTCTTTGAGCGCCATAAAGCGTTAAACTGGCTCGTGGGAGCCGGGGAGAAGGCAGACTGGGACCATGTGCCGGTGGATACGTGAGGAGATAAAGCACAGTAACAAAACACATCATGGAGAGATCTATGGTGTGTTTTTTAATTGCATTTATAACTGTTCAGCAGGTCTGCGCACTTGCTGCGCTGACCGTAAGATAACATAAGCGGGAAGGCAAAAATCCCATCGGTGCAGCCGATCTGGAATGGATTTTTGCAAGTAACTATGAAGGTACTGAATAGTTACTTGCATTTTTTAACGTAGTGTAGTATAATTACGTCACTTTGAAAAAAGACAAATGTCCATGGCTCGCGGTCATGGAAGAATAAAAGAGAAGACTGACGGATGTCTGCAGTTACTAATGCGGCTATGCCGGGGATAGAGGAGATACGAACCATGGGAGAGAGAAATGTGATCAAGGCGGCGCTTCTCGGCGCTGGAACGGTTGGAAGCGGCGTGTATGCCCTCGCCGAGATGTTAAAGGATGAGATGTTCCAGAAGACCGGTGCCAGCCTGGAAATTAAGAAGGTTCTGGTGCGGAACACAAAGAAGGACCGCCCGGGGATCCCGAAGGAGATCATGACGGACAACTGGCAGGAGATCCTGGAAGATGAGGAGATCCAGCTTGTGATCGAGCTCATGGGCGGCGTGGAACCGGCGAGAACCTATATCGTGCAGGCCCTGGAAGCCGGAAAACAGGTGGTCACCGCCAACAAGGACGTGCTCGCGGAGCATGGACAGGAGATCCTGTCACTGGCGGAAAACAGCGGCTGCGATATCCAGTTTGAGGCGGCAGTCGCAGGCGCGATCCCGATCATCCGTCCCTTAAAGCAGAGCCTCGCGGGCAGCATGCTGACGGAGATCATGGGAATCGTTAACGGAACCACGAACTACATTCTGACAAAGATGTCGGAAGAGGGGATGGATTACAAGGAAGCGCTGGCAAAGGCCACAGAGCTTGGATATGCGGAGGCGGATCCGACGGCGGACGTGGAAGGCTACGACGCGGGACGAAAGATCGCGATCATGTCCTCCCTGGCGTTCAACTCCAAGGTGACCTTCAGCGATGTCTATATGGAAGGGATCACGAAGATCACCTCCGATGATATCCGCTACGCGAAGGAATTCGGCTATGTGATCAAGCTTCTCGGCGTTACAAAGCTGGTGGACGGAAAAATCGAGGTCAAGGTCCACCCGATGCTGATCCCGGAGCAGCATCCGCTTGCGACGGTCCGCGACTCCTTCAACGCGGTGTTTGTACACGGCGAGGCCTGCGATGACGCGATGTTCATGGGACGCGGTGCGGGAAAGATGCCGACGGCCAGCGCCGTTATGGGTGATATCATCATCGTCATGAGAAATATCGTTCACGACAACTGTGGCTGGAATGGCGGCGTGGCGTACAAGAATTATCCGGTGAAGCCGATCGAGGAGACGAGATCGAGATATTTCCTCCGTCTTCAGGTCGCGGATAAGCCGGGCGCCCTCGCAAATATTGCGGGCGTTCTCGGAAACAACGATGTCAGCATCGCCCAGGTCGTTCAGAAACGCGCGAGGGACGGTGTTGCAGAGCTTGTTGTGATCACGGATTCCGTTCTGGAGCGCCATTTCAACGACGCGCTGATGATCGTGAAGGGCATGTCCGTGCTTCGTGAGGTGTCCGGAATTATCAGGGTTTACGGGGATTAACAGCCGGTATTTGAAATAATGGAATTAGAAAGCATATCTGTCTGGTCAGGTGAAACTGACTGGGTGGATGTGCTTTTTTATTTTCCGAGAAATATCATAAAAATCCGGGGTGTTCATATATTGTATCAATTCCGGGAAAGGCGGACAGGCAGAACACGGGGAGAAAGGAGCGCGGGATGAATACGGAAACTTTTGAAAGACTGCTGAAACAGGCGGTTCCAGACGGGAAAACGATTCGGGAGATCAGAATCCGGACGGAAAAACCGGTGATGATACTGCTGGAAAGCGGGGAAAACCTCCTTTTTTCGGATGGGACCTGTGGAAAGACGGAAAGTTATGGAAAGAAAAAGATGGGGGCGCTGGAGATAAGAGAAGACTGGAGCGTAGTTCTTGCAGACCAGGAGCTGATCCGCGGGATTCTGGAGACCTGTTCCAGACATTCGCTGTACGCCTACGAGCGGGAGATCAGCCAGGGATTCCTCACGATCTGCGGGGGACACCGTGTGGGAATCGCAGGGAAAGCGGTGGTGGAGGACGGACATGTGAGGACGGTCCGGGATCTCTCATCTTTAAATATCCGTGTTGCCCATGAGGTAAAGGGCTGCGCAAAAAACGTGCTGCCGTACCTGATGGATGGGGAAACATTTCTGGACACGCTTTTGATCTCCCCGCCGGGAGCAGGAAAGACAACACTTTTGAGGGATCTGATCCGGGAACTTTCATGCGGGGGAACATGGGGAGCGGGGAAGAATGTGTCCGTGGTGGACGAGCGTTCGGAGATCGCAGCGTGTTTTGGAGGAGTTGCCCAGTGTGACCTGGGGCCCAGGACCGACGTGATGGACGGGTGCCCTAAGTCTGAGGGAATGCTCATGATGCTGCGCTCCATGGCACCCCAGGTGCTGGCGGTGGACGAGGCAGGAGGGGAAGGCGAGATCCTGGCGATGAAGTATGGGATGAACTGCGGGTGCAGGATCCTGGCGACGGTCCATGGTGCAGATGTTGGGGATATCATGAAGCGGCCGGCGTGGCGGGAACTGGCGGAAGCGAAGGTGTTTTCCCGGTATGTGGTTCTTTCCGGAGTTCCGGGACCGGGAACGATAGTGGGAATTTATGATGTGAATTTTCAGCGAATGGATAAAAGAAATTAAGGTTTAAACAAGACATAGATCGTGAGTGGACGGGGGATGAGACATGAAATATTTAGGACTCTTGTGCATGGCGGCAGCGGCGGTAGCTGGAGGTTTTCTGCTGGCGGGGGAGTGGGAGATGCGGGTAAAGATGCTTGGAATCTTCCGACAGATGGCGGTCTATCTGAAGGCGCGGATCCTGTACTCCAACGAGACGCTGCCGGAGGCGCTAAAGGAGATCGGCAGCCGGTTTTCAGACGGGAATTCCGGGATGGCGGCGGAGGCAGGACTCTTTTTTCTACGGGTGGAAAAGCGGATGGAGGAAGAAACTGGGAAGGCGTTTGCTGAGATATGGAAGGAAGAGATGGAAAAATTCCCGGACGACCTTCCTTTAAGAAAACAGGATCTTGAAGCACTCCAGGCACTGGGGGAAAATCTCGGTTACGCGGACAAAAAGACCCAGGAGCGGACGATCCTGTTCTATCTGGAACAGGCGGATGACTCCCTGGCGTTCTTAAAGAAGGAGATGGAGAGCCGGACGAAGCTTTACCGGTCTCTCGGAATGGCGGCAGGACTTTTTATTCTGGTACTCTTTGCGTAAGGGGGAGACTATGGGGGTAAATCTGATATTTAAGATCGCGGCGGTGGGGATCCTGGTGTCGGTGATGTGTCAGGTGTTGAAGCACAGCGGGCGCGAGGACCAGGCATTTCTCACGAGTCTCGCAGGATTGATTCTGGTGCTGTTTTGGATCGTGCCGTATATCTATGATCTGTTTGAGACAATTAAAAATCTGTTTTCGCTGTGAAAGGAGGGAGAGTTATGGCGGTAGTTCAGGCGGCACTTCTGGGGCTTACGGCAGTTTTGCTTGCGGCGCAGTTAAAACCGCTGAAGCCAGAGTACGCGGTGTACCTGGTTCTGGCGGCATCCATCGGAGTCGGATTTCTTGGTCTGGCAAGACTGGGTGTGCTTTTGGACACCCTGCGGGAGATAGGAAACGGGATCAGGATCCGGCATGTGTATCTGGCGGCGTTATTCAAGATGGCGGGAATCACATATATCGCAGAGTTCACGTCGGGGATCTGCAAGGATGCCGGATACTCTGCAGTGGGGACCCAGGTGGAGATGGTTGGGAAGCTGGCGATCCTCGCGGTGAGCGCGCCGGTGGTGCTGTCGCTGGTGGAGACATTGAAGGTGTTTATGGAATGAGATGGAAGAGAAATGTATTTCTGATGCTGGGGCTTGTTATGGGGATATTCTGGGGAATCAGACAGAGTGAGGTTACAGCTTTTGCCGCAGAGCAGACCGGTTTCAGACAGAAAACAGGGCGGCAGGCTGGATTGTGGACAATTCCGATGCCAACAGCGGAAACAGTGGATTTCGGGCAGAGAGCGGAACCGCAGCAGGATGATGAGATAGCAGATATTGACGTTACAGAAATCCAGGAGTATTTAGACCAGATCGGCGGTGATGATACAGCGGGACTTACATTCCGGGACTTAATGGACATGATCCGGAAAGGTGATGCGGAGAACGTCTTCTTATATGGAAAGGATAGGATTGTCTCCGCACTGTTCTCGGAGATCCGGACAAACACCTCGTTTTTAGCGGAAATCCTGATCTTGTCCCTGTGCGGGGCGGCATGTTCCGGCTTTTTCGGAATTTTCGGTTCCAGCCAGCTGTCGGAGACGGGGGCCTACGTGATCTGTATCTGCGTGCAGACATTCCTGGCGGCGAGCTTTTTTGCCAGTATTCGCATCGCAGAGGAGACCACAGGGGATATCTTAGGGTTCATGAAGGTTCTGCTCCCGGCATATTTCCTTGCAGTGACTATGGCGGGTGGGGCGGTGACATCGGCATCGGTCTGCGGATTCACGCTGGGGGCCATTGGCGTGATCCAGGCGGTGGTTTCGGGATTCCTTTTGCCGATCATGAAGCTCTACATGGTGCTCTCCCTGGTGGGAAATCTGTTCCGGGAAGAAATGTTCTCGGTGATGACGGAGTTCCTGGGAAAAGTCGTGGGGTGGACCGTGAAGACCATGTTCGGTATCGTTGTGGGATTTCACCTGATCCAGGGGCTGGTTCTGCCCCAGGCGGATGCCATGAAAAACGCGGCGGTCGTGCGGACCATCGAGGCGGTTCCGGGAATCGGCGCAGGGGCCGGGGCAATGTCAAATCTTCTGATGGGATCGGCGGTTCTCATAAAGAACACGGCGGGTGCCGCGGCGGTGGCGGTCCTGATCTTTCTGGCGTCGGTACCTATGGTGAAGCTGGCGGTGCTCATGGCGCTCTACTATCTGGCAGCGGCTGTGATGCAGCCTGTATGTGATAAGCGGCTGGCTGCATGTATGGCGCAGAATGCCGTGGGGCATGGGATGTTACTCGAAATCGTCGGGTATTCGCTGGCGTTGTTTGCGGTGACCATCGCAGTGATCAGTTATTCTACGAATGCGGTGTACTATGCGGGATGAGTTGTTGTCACACTGCATATTATCAAGGTGGCTGTGCAAAATGTGAACAGCAGCGGAGAAGTGGAGGAGCGGCATGAAAGCGATTGAAAACTGGGTAAAAGACATCGTTTTTTACATGATCTTCGTGACCATGGTCATGAATCTTCTGCCGGATCCGAAATACGAAAAGTACTTGCGGCTGTTTGCCGGGGCGGTTATGATCCTGCTGGCTTTTGGGCCGCTTGCACGGATCACGGGGATGGAGACAGCGATAGCGGGCATGTTTGAGAAGATCATCTTTGAGGACGATGTGCGGACGCTGAAGGAGGAACTTGGAGCCGTGGATGAGAGGCGGATCGCAGGATTTTATGAGCGGTACCGGGCGGCGGTGGAGTCTGATATCCGGACTATGGCAGAGAGTGATGGTCTGGAATGCGTGAGCGTATCGGCCCGGGTGGCGGATGCCGGGAATCTCAGCCATGTGAAGTTAGTGGTCCGGGGAGAGCAGAATCAGGCAGGAGCGGAGATCGCTTCGGTCAGAAGGAAGATAGGAGCTTATTATGGAGTGGAAGAACGGGACATTGAGGTCGATGTTGAAAGGGAATAAGGAGAAGGTGATTTTTCTATTCTGTTCCGGGCTGCTGCTGTTTGTGATCTCACTGCCGAATGGGAAGACAACGGATTCCGGATTGAGAGCTGGAACGGTGGAGGTGGTTGCGGATGTCAGCGGGGACGATGAGAGCACTGCGTTGGAAGATGCCGGGGAGGAAGCTGCAGCGAAGGAGGAGAGTGGTTCTTACGAGGAGAAGTTGGAGCAGCGGATCCGGGAACTATTAAAGAGTGTGGATGGCGTCGGGGAGGCGGATGTGATGGTGGTGTTGAAATCTTCGGAGGAGAGGATCTGGCATGTGGATAAGAGCAGCACGTCCTCAGTGACGGAGGAGAGTGGGAGCAGCTCCGGGAGTTCACGGGTCATAAGGGAGGAGAACCAGTCAGAGAGCACGGTGCTTGACGGGAAGAGCCAGTCACCGGTGATGGAGAAGGAAGTGAAACCGGAGATCTCCGGTGTAGTCATCAGCGCGGACGGCGGCGGAAGTGCGGTGATCCGGGCGGAGATCTCGGAGGCGATGGAGGCGCTTTTAGGACTTCCGGCGAATAAGATCAAGGTGATGAAGCGGGCGGTGAAATAAAGGCAGTGGATTGCAGAGTATCGGCAAAAATGGGTTCTGTTTTTTACAGAGGAGAGAATTACAGCGGTATATTTCAAGCCTGGAATCATAGAATGGAAGTATGAAAGTATGGGAAAGAAGGAGTTTTGCGATGAAACGGATCTTCAGAAGAAATCAGATCATTATCACGACGCTGGCGGTCATGATCGCGGCAGCGGGATACCTGAATTACTCGTCGAAGAAGGAAGTGGCGGGGGCAGAGGTGTACGAGGCGGGGATGATGGATATTTCCGATTCGGACATTCTGGCGGAGAATCAGGCGAAGAATGGGGTGGATGATGGAAAGCTCAAGGAAATTGCGAGTCTTGACGGGGATGGAGAGGAACTTCTGCCCGATGGAAATGAGGTGGCGGCGATGCCTGAGAGTGCGGAATCTGCTGGTGCAGAAGTTTCCGGGCAGGAGACAGCGGCTGCGGGAATCGAGAATCCGGGCGAGGCGGTGCTCACCGGCGGAACAGGGATCTCCGAGTACATAGCTGGCGTCCAACTTGGCAGGGAGCAGATCCGGGCAAAGAATAAGGAAACTCTGATGCAGATCATCAACAGTGACCAGATCTCGGAGGAGGAGAAGCAGACGGCGATCCAGAACCTCATCGGGATGACGGAGATCTCGGAAAAGGAGAACGCGGCGGAGACGCTTTTAAAGGCAAAAGGCTTTGTGGACCCGGTGGTCAGCATCACGGACGGGAAGGTGGATGTTGTGGTGAACGCGGCATCACTCTCGGACCAGGAACGGGCGCAGATCGAGGATATCGTGAAGAGGAAGACGGAGATCGGGGCAGACGGGATCGTGATCACGCTGCTGGATGTGGATGAGTGATAAGGACGATGGTGCCGGAATATTGGCGTAAAGTGGTATGGTTCCCGGTATCTCTGGCGGCAGGCGCAAAGTGTGATAAAAAGAACTATGCAAAGAGAGGAGAAAATGGTATAATAACTGTATCTTTGATATACAGGAGGTAATTGTTGTGGCAGCGGAAACAGAGAGAAGCAGTCATAAGGTTTATGAAAAGGACAAAATTGGAGAAGTCCAGATTGCGGATGAAGTCGTGGCAATTATTGCCGGCCTGGCAGCAACTGAAGTTGACGGCGTGGACTCCATGGCGGGAAATATTACGAACGAGCTGGTTGGAAAGCTTGGAATGAAGAACCTTTCCAAAGGCGTTAAGGTGGAAGTTACGGAGGAGCATGTAAGTGTGAATATGGCTCTGAATCTGAAATATGGATATAGTATTCCGGACGTCTGCGAGAAGGTGCAGGAGAAGGTTAAGAACGCGATCGAGAACATGACGGGGCTTACGGTGCTTGATGTGAATATTAAGATTGCCGGGGTCAGCCTGGAAGAAAAGTAAAGATTGTGACTGCGTGAGGGCAGGATTCCCGGGAGACACTGGGAGTCCTGCCCTTTTTGGCGAACTTATTTTATCTCGATTGTGTAGTTATAGCTGTAGGTATGGACGTAAAGTGTATTATCCTGGTATACGAGGAGATCAGGCTGCTTTTTTAGTTTCAGGCGGGAGAGGACTTCTCCGGTGTGAAGATTAAGCTGGTAGAGGTAGTCGTCCTCGGAGGTGAAGCCGTATCCGCAGATGATCACATTGTCTTTTACGATAAAGTTCATGGAATTACAGGTCTGGTCAGCGCTTCTCCAGAGGAGTTTGTTATTTTCCAGATCATAGGCAAACATGAAACAGGTATCCAGCTGGGCGTAGCCGTTTGTCACGCTGGCTCCGTAGAAAATACCGTCCTTCAGACAGGCATTGTTTCCATTGATGTACCATTTGTCGGTGGGATAGGTTAAGACATACAGGCAGTTCCCGGTACCGTTTTCAAAAATATAAAGCTCTTCGCCGGACCAGAGGTACTGGTAGTTGTCATCATAAAAGCTGTTCCAGTCGGTGCCGATCATTGGGAGGGATAATCCTTTCCTGTCGTACCATTCGTTTGCAAAATCGATACCGTTTTCTTCTTCGGATACGATTTTTAAATCAAAAGGAGCGGCGGCATCACCGGTGGGATGTGTCTCCCTGGCTGTGGACAGGTCGATGGTAATGTATTTTGTCTCAGAAGCCGTATTTTCGGTGTCAGTATTGGCAGCAGGGCTGGTTTCTGTTTTCATATCGGTTTCAGAGCTTTCTTCTGCCACTGTTTTCGTGTCAGATTCAGAGGTGCTTTCTGACTCTGTTTCCACTGCCGTTTTTAATTCGACTTCGGAAGTATGTACGGCTGTTTCTGTGGAGACTTCCTTCGAAATATTATTTTTATTGCCGCATCCGGTTAATAGCATGCACAGGATGATGAGCGGCAGGTATTTTACTTTGTTCATTGTATTATTTTCCTTTCTGAGGTAAGTTTGGAATTCTGAAGGGATCAGAAAGAGTATACCATACCACAAGGATAAAAGAAACATCTCTCACATAAGGACTTGTGAAAATATACATTTTCATGTATAATCGTAACTGTTCAGTAGGTCTGCGCACTTGCTGCGCTGACCGTAAGAAAACATAGGCTGGAAGGCAAAAATCCCATCAGCGAAGCTGATCTGGAATGGATTTTTGCACGTAACTATGAAGGTACTGAATAGTTACGTATAATCCTAAATTAGGAGTACTCTGTTCTGCGCTCACATCTGCAGAAGCTGCAAAAGGCAGCTTTTTCGGAAGCATGGCTGCAAAAGAGCAGTTCAGAGATTGATAATCAGAGCAGCACGGACTGACGGAAAAGCCCGTCGGCCCGTTCAGATAAACGGAGGTAGAAAAGTGACCAGAAGGGAAGCCAGAGAACATTGTTTTAAAATGCTGTTCTGCCAGGATTTTTACCCGGCAGAGGAGAAGGAAGAGCAGTTAGAGAGATATTTTGAAGCGCCGAAGGAGGATGTGACCGGCGAAGACGGAAAAGATGAGATCCTTCATGATCCGTTTGAGAAAGAAGAGGATCGCGCATATCTCGAAAAACGCGTCGAGAAGATCATGGAACTGATCCCGGAGATCGATGAAAAGATCAACGAGATCGCGGAAGGCTGGAGAACAAGACGTATGGGTAAAGTTGAGCTTACGATTTTACGTCTTGCAGTGTTCGAGATGAAATATGATGAGGAGATCCCGGAGAAGGTTGCCATCAACGAAGCGGTTGAACTCGCAAAGAAATTCGGCGGAGATGAAGCTCCGGCATTTGTAAACGGTATCCTTGCAAAACTGATCCAGAAAGGCAATTAAACGATGGCAGGTGTTTACTCTGTTGCACAGGTAAATTCATACATCAAAAATATGTTTGCACAGGACTTCCTTCTTCGCCGCCTATCGGTGAAGGGGGAAGTTTCCAACTGTAAGTATCACAGTTCCGGACATATCTATTTCACACTGAAAGACGGCGGCGGAACACTTCAGGCTGTCATGTTCGCAAGCCAGCGCCGCGGCCTCAACTTTAAGCTTGCCGAGGGACAGCAGGTTGTTGTAAAAGGAACTGTGGATGTCTACGAGCGGGACGGAAAATACCAGCTCTACGCGTCAGAAATCGAACTTTCCGGGCGCGGGGACCTGTATCTGAGATTTGAAAAACTCTTAAAAGAGCTGGAAGAGATGGGGATGTTTGACCCACAGTATAAGCGGCCGATCCCGCGGTTCGCAAAGACCGTGGGAATCGTCACAGCGCCCACGGGAGCTGCAATCCGGGATATCATGAATATCTCCCACAGACGGAATCCATATGTCCAGCTGATCCTCTACCCGGCCCTGGTTCAGGGAGACGGCGCAAAGGACAGCATCGTAAAAGGAATCCGGACGCTTGATGCGATGGGACTGGATGTCCTGATTGTCGGGCGCGGCGGCGGTTCGATCGAAGACCTTTGGGCCTTCAACGAGGAGGAAGTCGCCAGAGCGATCTTCGCATGCAATACGCCGGTGATCTCCGCAGTCGGTCACGAGACCGATGTGACGATCGCGGATTACGCGGCAGATCTTCGGGCACCGACTCCGTCAGCGGCGGCAGAGCTTGCGGTATTTGATTATTTCCAGTTCCGGATGGATCTGAATGCGAGAAAACAGCGCCTGATGAAGGAGATGGGTACAAGTCTTGAGCGGGCTAAAAGCAGGTTAAAGCATGATGAGCTGACATTGCGGTTTTATGACCCGAAGAGCCAGCTGAATGAGAAGAAAAAACGGCTGGCGGACGCGGAAGATACACTTTTACGTCTGATCGCAGAGCGGCAGCAGGAGACGGGACGTGATCTGCAGAATGCGGAGACACTGCTCAGAAGATCCATGGCGGACCGGCTTGCGGCTGATAAGAGAAATCTTGCGGTGAAGAGTGAACGTCTGTGGGGACTGTCCCCGTTAAAGAAGATCAGCGGCGGATTCGGATTTATCACGGACAGGGATGGCAAACGTCTGGAGACTGTGGAACAGGCGGAAGCCGGAAAACGGATCACGGTCCGGGTGAAGGACGGTCGGATCGGGGCTGTTGTAGATCATGTTGAGAAGTATCAGTAGAAATGGATTTTTGCACGTAACTATGAAGGTACTGAATCGTTATGTAGTTTGCGGGAAAATAGAACAACACGGCAGTACATTCTGCCACAGTGAGGAATCATATGGATGACGAGACAAGAAAACAGATGAATGTCGAGGAGACATTTGCGGCTCTCGACCGGATCATCGGAAAGCTGGAAAAGGGAGACGGATCTTTGGAGGACGCTTTCGCTGATTATGAAGAGGGCATGAAGCTTGTAAAGAGCTGTAACGAAAAAATTGAGACGATCGAAAAAAAGATCCTTGTTTTGAGTGGAGATCAAACGGAGGAAAAGGAAAATGGCGGACAATTTTAAGGAAAGGTTCAGTCAGGCGGTCAAGGAGACTGAGACAGTCGTATATTCATATTTGCCGGAGGAGACCGGACATCAGAGGACGATCTTTGAGGCAATGAATTACAGTGTAAAAGCAGGTGGAAAGCGCTTAAGACCGCTTCTCATGCGGGAAGTGTACCGTCTGTTCGGCGGAAACGGTCCGGAGATCGAGCCGTTCATGGCGGCCATGGAGATGATCCACACCTCGTCCCTGATCCATGACGATCTGCCGTGCATGGATAACGACGAATACCGCCGCGGAAAACTCACCACCTGGAAAGCCTACGGCTATGACATGGCAGTACTGGCGGGTGACGCGCTGATGATCTACGCGTTCGAGACTGCGTCAAAGGCCTTTTCCATGGGCGCTGATCCGGCAAAAGTCGGCCGCGCCATCGGGATCCTCGCAGAAAAGACCGGAATCTATGGCATGATCGGCGGACAGACCGTCGATGTGGAGCTCACCGGAAAGGCGGTTCCGAGAGAAAAACTTGATTTCATCTACCGGTTAAAGACCGGTGCTCTCCTCGAGGCCTCCATGATGATCGGTGCAGTCCTTGCGGGCGCGACCGTGGAAGAGATCAAAGAGGTGGAAACGATGGCCTCCGAGGTCGGTCTCGCGTTCCAGATTCAGGACGATATCCTCGATGTGACGAGCACTCAGGAAGAGCTTGGAAAGCCGGTTCTGAGCGATGAAAAGAACGAAAAGACCACTTATGTGACCTTAGAAGGCCTTGAAAAGGCAAAACGGGATGTAAAGGAAATTTCTGACCGGGCAGCAGGAAGACTTGCGGGGCTGCCGGGAAAAAATGAATTTCTGTACAATATTATTGAAATGCTCGTGAATAGGAGAAACTAATCACTATATAAAATATGTAAGGGAGTAGTCTGGAAACATGCTGCTTGATCATATAAAACAGTCTTCGGACATCAAAAAACTGAAAGAAGACCAATATCCGGAGCTTGCGCAGGAGATCCGCCAGTTCCTGATTGAAAAAATAAGTAAAACAGGCGGTCATCTCGCCTCAAACCTCGGGGTTGTGGAACTCACGATGGCGCTGCATCTGGCGTTCGACCTTCCGAAGGATAAAATCGTCTGGGACGTGGGCCATCAGGCCTACACCCACAAGCTTTTAAGCGGAAGAAAAGCCGGATTTGATGACCTGCGCCAGTTTGGCGGAATGAGCGGATTCCCGAAGAGAAAGGAAAGCCCTTACGATGCCTTTGACACAGGACACAGCTCCACCTCCATCTCTGCGGGTCTTGGACTTGCCCAGGCGAGAGAGATCACGGAGGAGGATTATTCGGTGATCTCGGTCATCGGAGACGGCGCCCTGACCGGCGGAATGGCATATGAGGCATTGAACAACGCGGCCCAGATCAAAAAAAATTTTATTATTGTTCTGAATGACAATGAGATGTCCATTTCCAGAAACGTAGGCGGAATGTCGAAATATCTCAGCAGTGTCCGCACAAAAGAAGGATATGCGGAGCTAAAGCTCCGAGTGGAACGGACACTTTCCGCGATCCCTGTGATCGGAAGACCGCTGGCATGCGGTCTGTACCAGTTAAAGAACGGGATCAAACAGTTCCTTGTTCCGGGAATGTTATTTGAGGACATGGGGATCACGTATCTGGGGCCTGTGGACGGCCATAACGTTCAGGAAATGATCCGTGTATTTAAGGAGGCGAAGCGCGTCCAGCATGCGGTCTTAGTCCATGTTATCACGAAAAAGGGAAAAGGCTACAAGCCGGCGGAAGAAAATCCGGCGAGATTCCACGGTGTGGAACCATTCGATATCAAGACCGGAAATCCTTTAAAGAAAAAGGAGTTTCCGAGCTACACGGATGTATTCTCAGAGAAGATCTGCGAACTTGCCGGAAAGAATAAAAGAATTGTGGCTCTGACAGCAGCCATGCCGGACGGAACAGGACTCACGAAGTTTGCGAAGGAATTCCCAAAACGGTTCTTTGATGTGGGAATCGCGGAGGCCCATGAGGTGACATCGGCGGCAGGCATGGCGGCAGCGGGACTGAAGCCTGTAGTTGCGGTATATTCTTCTTTTTTACAGCGTGGCTATGACCAGGTGCTTCACGATGTCTGTATTCAGGATCTTCCGGTCCTGTTTGCCATCGACCGGGCCGGTCTTGTGGGAAGCGACGGGGAGACGCATCAGGGAATTTTTGATATTTCCTTCTTAAGTCTTGTGCCAGGAATGAACATCATGGCACCGAAAAACTGCTGGGAGCTTCAGGACATGCTGGAGTTCGGCGTGAATTTTGATGCGCCCCTTGCCATCCGTTATCCGAGAGGACAGGCGTACCGCGGACTGGAAGAATTCCGCGCTCCTGTCGAATATGGAAAGGCGGAGATGCTCTACGAGGAGTCAGAGATCGCACTTTTTGCCCTCGGCAGCATGGTGAGCACCGGCGAACACGTCCGGGAAAAATTAAAGGAAAAAGGACAGCCCTGTACCTTAGTGAACGCGAGATTTGTAAAGCCGCTCGATACGGATATGATCGATCGTCTCTGCAAGACGCATAAACTGATCGTCACCATGGAGGAGAATGTTCTCCGCGGCGGCATGGGCATGTATGTCACAAAATATATCCATGAAAAACACCCGGAGATCCGCGTGATCCAGATCGCGCTTCCGGATGCCTATGTAGAACACGGAAACGTTTCTGTGCTCAGGGAGATGCTTGGAATCAACAGCGATTCTGTGATCAGACGCATTGAGACGGAATTTTTAAACGAGAAGAGATAAGGAGCAAAGCCAATGAAAGAACGGTTGGATGTTCTGCTGGTAAAGAGAAATCTGGCGGAGTCCAGAGAGAAGGCGAAGGCGGTCATCATGTCCGGCATCGTCTATGTGGATGGACAGAAGGAAGACAAGGCGGGATCCATGTTCGACGAGACAGCGAACGTGGAGGTGCGCGGAACCACATTAAAATATGTGAGCCGCGGCGGACTGAAACTGGAGAAGGCCATGACACATTTCGGCGTGACATTAGAGGGAAAGATCTGTATGGACGTCGGAGCGTCCACGGGCGGATTTACGGACTGCATGCTTCAGAACGGGGCAGTGAAGGTTTATTCTGTGGATGTGGGGCATGGACAGCTGGCGTGGAAGCTCAGAAATGATGAGCGCGTGGTCTGCATGGAAAAGACAAATATCCGTTATGTGACTCCGGAGGAGATCCCGGACAGGATCCAGTTTGTATCCATTGACGTCTCCTTTATTTCTTTGACGAAGGTCCTGGGGCCGGTGAAGGCGCTCATGGAGCCGGACGGAGAGGTCGTATGCTTAATTAAGCCGCAGTTTGAGGCAGGGCGTGAGAAGGTCGGAAAGAAGGGGGTTGTCCGCGAAAAATCCGTCCATCTTGAGGTCATTGAGATGGTCGCCTCCTTTGCGGGCAGCATCGGTTTTGAGACCCTCCATCTGGAATTCTCCCCGATCAAGGGGCCGGAGGGAAATATCGAATATCTGCTCCATTTAAGAAACTGCACGGATGGAAGTACATTTGCGAACGACACCATCGGCGCTTCCGAGATCGTTGAAAAGGCACACGAGACACTGGATAAATAAGGCATAACAGGCATAATTTTATGAAGAAATTTTACATCGTTGCAAATCCTGACAAAGAGAATACGAAGAATATGCAGGCGGCTATTGAAAAGTACCTGAAAGCTCACGACGCGGGAGTTTCCGTGGGGAAAAGCGTGTCCGGACATGGAAATCCGTACACGGATCCGGAGGAGGTACCTGCGGATACCGAATGTGTCATCACGCTGGGCGGGGACGGAACCCTGATCCAGGCGGCAAGGGATCTTGCAGGGAGAAAACTTCCGATGATCGGTATCAATCTCGGCGGCCTCGGCTATCTTACCCAGACCGGCCGGGAAGGCGATGTAAAGGAGCTTCTGGATGCGCTTTTGGAGGACTGCTATGAACTTCAGGAACGCATGATGTTGAAGGGCTGTGTTTACCGGAACGCAAGGCCGGTGAAAGAGAGCATTGCGCTCAATGATATCGTCCTGACAAGGGACGGAGATCCACGGGTATTAAAGCTAAAGCTTTACGTGGACGGACAGTTCCTAAATGAATTCAGCGCTGACGGTATGATCGTTGCGACTCCTACGGGATCCACAGCGTACAATCTGTCGGCGGGGGGACCGATTGCCCAGCCGGACGGACAGCTGATGATCCTTACACCGATCTGCCCGCATACGCTGACGTCGAGAACGATCGTTTTCGGAGCGGATAGCCGGATCAGGATCGAGATCCCGGCAACAAACCGGGGCAGTCAGGTGGCGGCTTTTGACGGCGACACGTTAGTGCGGCTGGAAAATGGGGATTATATTGAGATCACAAAGGCAGAGACGGTGACAAGAGTTGTGAAGCTTGATCACCGGTCATTCCTTGATATTTTAAAGATGAAGATGTACGACGCGTGAATTTACAGCGGAATAGCGCTGCAGGACACGCAGGGCGGTGTGCGGATCACTTCAAAAGAAGTGAACTGGACACTGATACAGGACGAGATCAGAAAGGGGCAGCAGACATGAAGGTTGACAGACACAGTAAGATCGTGGAGCTGATCGGAAAATATCAGATCGAGACGCAGGAGGAGCTTGCGGAGTATCTGAAAAAGGCCGGATATCATGTGACACAGGCGACAGTATCGAGGGATATCCGTGAACTGAAGCTCACGAAAGCTCCTGGAAAAAATGGCCGCCAGTGCTATGCGGTCATGCAGCATCAGAAAGATTTTGGCGAGAAATATATCCGTATTTTCAGGGACTGCTATGTGTCCATGGACATGGCACAGAATATTCTTGTGATCAAGACGGTTTCCGGTATGGCGATGGCAGTCGCTGAGGCACTGGATGTGATCGGTTTTCATGAGATCGTCGGATGTGTGGCCGGAGACAATACGATCATGTGCGCGGTGCGGACCGTGGATGACACGATCATTCTGATGGATAAGCTGAAGAAGATCATTGAAGGAAAGTAACTGTTCAGTAGGTCTGCGCATTTACTGCGCTGAACGTAAGAAAACTTAGAATGGATTTTTGCGCGTAACTGTGCACTGAACAGTTACGGGGGAAAATAGGTTTTGAACCTTTTGGTTTAAGGCAGAATATTGTAGAAATATTGAGCCCTGCGGAGCAGAAACGGGATAATTACCTGGTTTTGCTTTGCAGGGGTTTATTTTTTTATGGAAGCAGAACTAGAAGAGAACAGTTGTTCGAAAAAACGCTGGACAATCGAACGTATGTGTGGTATACTCGTTTTATCAAATCGAACAAATGTTTTATCCTTATAGAGGGAAAGCGAGGGAACAGGATGCTTGTTGGTTTACATGTAAAAAATCTTGCTCTGATCGAGCAGGCAGATGTAGAATTTGGAAATGGTCTGAATATCCTGACCGGTGAGACCGGAGCCGGAAAATCGATCATCATCGGCTCTGTTGCCCTGGCGCTGGGCGCAAAAGCTTCAAAAGATATGATAAGACGCGGAGAAGAATACGCGTATATTGAACTTATTTTTTCTGTGGATGACGAGAAAAAACGGGAAGAATTAAAGAGAATGGATGTCTGCCCGGACGATGACGGTCTTTTGATCATCTCAAAAAAGATCACACAGACGAGAAGCATCAGCCGGATCAATGATGAGACAGTAACGACCGCGCGTTTAAAAGCTGTGACCGGAAAACTTCTCGATATCCATGGACAGCATGAACATCAGTCTCTCCTTCATAAGCAGAAACATCTGGAGATTCTTGATGAATATTCCTGGAGAGAGACAGGAAGCCTAAAAAGAAATGTGGCAGAGAGTTACCGGAGATATCTGGAATTAAAGGGAAAGCTTGACGGATTCTCTCTGGATGAGGAAAGCCGGAAGCGGGAACTTGATTTTGTGAGATTCGAGATCGATGAGATCGAGGATTCTGCATTAAAACCGGGCGAAGAGGAAGAACTTGCGGCGAAATTCCGTAAATTTTCCCATAGTCAAAAAATTATGGAAAGCTTACAGGGAGCTTATCAGGCGGTAGATGGGGACGCGATCGGGCGTGCGTACCGTGAGATGGAAAGTGTGGCATCCTACGATGAAAGGCTGTCCGGGATCGCTGCGGGTCTTTCTGACGCGGAAAGTATTTTATCGGATATCTGCAGGTCGATCTCGGACTATATGGATGAGATGGAGTTTTCTGGGGAAGATTTTAAAAAGACGGAAGAACGTCTGGATCTTGTCCGTGGAATTATGGCAAAATACGGAAACAGCGAGGAAGCTGTCTTAAAGAGTCTGGAAGAAAAGAAAAAACGACTTGAGGACTTGGAAAACTATGCGGAACTGGCGTTTGCCGCAAAAGCCGAGTTTGAGGAGCAGAAGCGGGTTCTGGGACTTCTCTGCGGACGGCTCTCGAAGGAGAGAGAAAAAGCAGCAAAGATTCTGGAGAACCGGATCACGGAGGAGCTTGAGGATCTGAACTTCCTTCATGTGGAATTTCGGGTAGATGTACACCGGACCGATCACTTTACGGCAGCCGGCTCCGACGAGGTGGAATTTTTGATCTCCACAAATCCGGGAAGTATTCCGCCAAGGCCGCTGGGGGAAGTTGCTTCCGGCGGTGAACTTTCAAGAATTATGCTGGCGATCAAGACGGTCCTTGCGGACACGGACGATATTCCAACTTTGATCTTCGATGAGATCGATACCGGTATCAGTGGACGGACAGCCCAGAAGGTATCGGAGCGCCTGTCCTATATCGGAAAAAAGCACCAGGTACTCTGTATTACCCACCTTCCGCAGATCGCGGCAATGGCGGATACGCACTTTGAAATAAAAAAATCTGTGGAGAATGGTGTGACTGCGACGAAAATCAGAAAACTAACAGAGAAGGATGAGGTGGATGAACTCGCAAGACTCCTAGGCGGAGCTGAGATTACGGAAAAAGTACGGGAAAATGCCGAGGAGATGAAACGTCTGGCAGAGGAGACGAAGAATCACAGAGCTGTACTTCAAACAGCGGGATGAATCGGCAGAATGAGAAAAAACTGACAGGGTGAAAATAAAAAAGCATCACATAATAGGAGAGGAGCAAAAAAGCTGCCTCTCCTTTTTTTATAACGGTTTCTGTGACGGCTGGGAATGACTGTCTGATAAAGTGGAAACGATAAAAGGGAAGCGGCAGCTTCGGAAAACTGCAGTGCAGGCGCGACAGCGGCGTTGCAGATAAAGAATGAATAAAGGAGGAGCTGCCATGATGAAAAAAGAATCGTTTCGACGGATCCTGATCCGGATATTCTGGATTTCTCTCGTCTTTACAATCGGATTTTCCTGGGTCTATATCCGGTATGCAGTGCCGGATCGGCTGAATCTGGTGGTCAATGAGGAAGAAGTCTTTCATTTTGCTCTTCCTCCCGGAGTGACCTTTGAGAGTGACAGCGAGGAGGTTGTCCTGAAGAATGCTTCAGAAATCCCGCAAGGAATGATCCGGATCGAACGCCCGGATGCAGTCTCTATGTATGGGAAAAATGAGGGAAGCTACCGGGTTGGAATGAAGTTCCTGGGACTTATCCGGATGAAAGACATTCAGGTGGAGGTGGTGGATGGATCTTATGCGATCCCCTGTGGAATGCCGGTGGGAATCTATTTAAAATCAAAGGGCGTTATGGTGATCGGGACGGGGCAGGTCACAAATGATACGGGAAACGTTGTGGAACCTGCTTATGGGCTTTTAAAGTCCGGAGACTATATCCAGACGGTGGACGGAGAAGATCTGGAAGATAAAAATGATCTGGTGGACGCGGTGAGCGCGTCAGACGGAAAGACGCTGGCGCTCGGAATCCGGCGTGATGGTCGCAGGATCGAGGTCGATATGACACCGGTTCTTGCGGAAGACGGAAGCTATAAGCTTGGTGCCTGGGTCAGGGATGATACTCAGGGAATCGGAACCATGACTTATGTGGATATGAACGGAAATTTTGGTGCTCTTGGGCATGGAATCAGTGACAGTGATACCGGGGAACTGGTGGATATTGAAGGTGGGGAACTCTACGAGACCCAGATCCTCGGGATCGAAAAAGGCCAGACCGGAAAGCCGGGAGTCATGTCAGGAGTGATCTATTACGGAAAAGGAACAAAACTGGGGGAAGTGAAGGAGAATACGGCAGAGGGAATCTACGGAACCGTAAACAACCATTTTCTGGATTCAATAAAAACCGATGCGATTCCCGTCGGCTTCCGACAGGATACTCACAAGGGAACTGCGTACATCCGAAGCAATGTGTCCGGGGAAGTAAAAGATTATGAGATCGAAATTCAGAAGGTGGATTACGGCAGCATTCAGAAAAATAAAGGCCTGGTTCTCCGTGTTGTGGATGAGGAACTTTTAAATTTGACAAGCGGCATTGTTCAAGGTATGAGCGGTTCACCAATTATCCAGGACGGAAAACTTATCGGGGCTGTGACCCATGTGTTTATCAACGATCCGACGAGGGGGTATGGGATCTTTGCGGAGAATATGATCTCGCATTGAGCGGGTACAATTTATGGTAAAGGTATTTAGAGCTTATAGGGGTTTAACAGAAAGTGAGCAGAGGGGAGCTGGACACAGGGGGGTATCGTTGTGAAGGAGCTCATATCCGTGTGAACAGTCATTTATGCCAGCGTTTGCAGGAACGTGCTTAACAGGTTCGCCGGGATCTGCCCTGGCGCAGATGCCTTTCCTGCGGTTCCGAAGGTCACGCAGGAGCCGACGAGCTGACCGCAGATACGGCTGATGACGCCGGTGGGGCTCATGGACATGGTGATCACCGGGGTATCACTGTGCTCCTCCTTCATGGTCAACGTTGCGTCAAGCAGTGTCAGGACATCCCGCTCACACTGCGGCATCACCGCGAATTTCACGATATCAGCGCCCAGGGACTGCATCAGGCAGAGATTGCTTATGATGATGTTCTTATCCGGCGTTGCGGTAAAGTCATGGCGGGAAGCGACGACCTTCACACCGACCCGGTGGGCTGCCGCGACGATTGTTTTCATCGTCTCTTCCCCGCGGGAGAGCTCCACGTCCACGAGGTCAATAAGACCGCTGTCGATCACGGCGAGGATCGTCTTCGTGTAGGTCTCCGTATCGATCTCCATCATTCCGCCTTCCACTCTGGTACGGATCGTGAAGAGCACCGGAATATTTCCTAAAGCATTCCGGAATAAGGTCATTGCCTTGGTCCGGACTTCGGGATCTTCCATACCGGTGTAGAAGTCCGCACGCCATTCGATCAGGTCGAACGGAGTATTCCGGATCAGATTTACAGATTTTTTCAGGTCATCGAGATTTGTATCCGTAACTGGAATGCAGATCTTCGGCATTCCGTCTCCCAATTTTACATTTCTTACTTTTACAATTGCTCCCATAAGCGGTTACTCCCCTGTTTCTATATGATTGATGTAATATCCGGTCATGCGTTATATAACGCACATCTCGCAGAAAGAATGCCGGTGCTTTGTATTCCAAATCGGCAAAGCCTGCGAGGCGTGATCCGCTATGTCCATAGTATAAAGACAGGAGAGAGAAAAGTCAACACTTATGCGCGTTAAAGTTTAAAAATTTAAAGCAATATATTAACAGGAACGATCAATTCCTGCCGATCAAGCAAACTCATCGATCGATCGCAAAGGTGTGCAAAGAATTGTTAAAATAATATCATATAGATTCACAGGAAAACTGTCTTATTCCTGCATTTCACACATCAATTTTTACCATTCATACACGATTTTGTGCAGTTTGCACGAACCCCATTGTATCAGGGTTATGTTTACGTTAAAATTTAGACATGAAATGTGAAATATTTATAAAGAATATGAAGCATTTGAAAAGTGGGTATGTAATGATCCGGGTGGGACCGGATCGTTACGGGTAAACAAAAAGAAGGAGAGGTAAACAGTATGAGATTAGTGAAGAGAATCACAGCAGCAGCTATGGCACTCACAATGACAGCAGCTCTTGCAGGATGCGGCAGCAGTTCCGGCAGTACATCTACAACAGCAGCTGACACAACAGCGGCAGCCGTAACTGAGAAAGCGGCGGATGGTTCCAGCGCAGAGGCGGGCAGCACATCCGTGAGCATTGACAGGGCGAAAGAGTTTGTCACAGTCGCAACCGGTCCTACGAGTGGTATCTACTACCCGATCGGCGGCGCATTTGCAACCGCATTAGGAAATGCAGGATATAAGACATCCGCACAGGCAACCGGCGCTTCGGTTGAGAACATCAACCTGATCTTAAACGGTGAGGCAGAGCTTGCAATCGCAATGCAGGACTCCGTCGTACAGGCGTATGAGGGCTTTGGTGCGTTTGAGAAGGCAGAGCCGGATCTGAGAGCCATGATGAGACTCTGGCCGAACTACGTACAGCTCGTAACCGTAGCAAGCACAGGCATCAAGAGCGTTGAGGACTTAAAGGGCAAGAGGGTCGGTATCGGTGCTCCGAACTCCGGTGTTGAGTTAAATGCGAGAATGATCTATGAAGCATACGGCATGACATATGAGGATAGTGATGTTGACTACTTATCCTACGGTGAAGCGATCGACCAGATGAAAAACGGCCAGTGCGACGCGGCATTCGTTACCTCCGGTCTTCCGAACGCAACCGTCAGCGAGCTGGCATTCAGCTACGATATGGTGATCGTTCCGATCGACGGCGAAGGCAGAGATAACCTGATCGAGAAGTATCCGTTCTTCTCCGCAAGCACGATCCCGGCCAATACATACAACAACAAAGAGGACGTGGAGAGCGTATTCGTTTACAATATCATGCTTGTAAATAAGGACGTATCCGATGACATGGTCTACGATATGCTTGACTGCATCTTCTCCGACGATGGAATCGCTACCATCAAGGCATCCCACAACACAGCAGACAAGAACATCGATGTTTCCTTCGGTGTTGACGATGTAAAGATCCCGCTTCATGACGGTGCTGCGAAGTGGTGGCAGGATCACGGTTATGAGACTCCTGAGAACTAAATTAAAAATCCTGATTCCGGTTCTTCTGGTAATCACAGCAATCTCTGCTGCCGTATTTATACGGCAGCAGAAAAAAATTCTGGTGATCGAAGAGCTTGAGACCGGAAACGTATACCGGGAGATCCCGGTAAAGACCGGTGACGAGCTTTCCTTCCAGTGGGAACATTCCTTTGAGCATATTCCGTGGTACGAGTATTACGAGATACAGAAAGACGGAAACTTCATCCTCCACACTATCGCGGTCGCGGGCTTCGGTGCCGGGATCCCGGCGGAGATGGACTGCAAATACCGCTACGAAGACGGACTCGTCTACATGGATGAGATCGAAAGCGTCTTTCCACAGTTCAACTGGATCAATTCCCAGACAGCCCTGAAGAATATCAAGGTGAATGGCGAGCTCCTGATTCAGGGCTCTGACATGCCGCATCACGTAAAAATGGTGCTGAGGATCCGGAATGGTTTCGAAAAATAAGAAAAGGAAACTGCTGAAGAAACACCGACAACAACTCTGACAACGAAGGGAAGGGAAATCTGTATGAGCGAAAAAGAGAAAAACATCGTCCCCAGTACAGCGGAAGCAGAGATGAGCGAGGAAGAAAAACAGAAACTCCTCGAGCAGTTTGATAAAGAGAGCAAGACGAGAAAGTTCGGATCCCCGGTATTAAAGAAAGCTTACCGGGTATTCGCGATCATCGTTACCTTATATCATCTGGTTTTCGCATCCGGCCTTTACATGCCGGAAACATTAAAGCATCGTTCCATCCATGTCGGCATGATCCTGATCCTTGCCTTCATGCTTTATCCGGCCACGAAAAAAGCGAGCCGCAAAGTGATCGCGTGGTATGATTATGTATTTATTGCATTGTCAGCCGCAGTTCCGATCTATATGTGCGTAGATTATGTAAACATCATCAACCGTGCCGGAAAGCCGGACATGATGGATGTCGTGATCGGTACACTCTTAACCCTGGTCGTTCTGGAGGCAACGAGACGTGTCTGCGGCATGGCTCTCCCGATCATCTCCATTATCTTTATGATCTACAGCTTAATGGGGACAAAGCAGGGACTCATCCCGATCGATGTCCCGGGCATTTTCCTCCACAGAGGATACACATGGCAGAAGTTAATGAGCCACTTCTTCTCGAACACGGAAGGTATTTACGGATCGTCAGTCAATGTTGCGTCCACCTACATCTTCCTCTTCATCGCCTTCGGTGAAGTCATGAACAAGTGTGGTATGGGTCAGTTCTTCAACGACTTCGCGAACGCCATCGCGGGCGGCACAAAGGGCGGCCCGGCAAAGGTAGCGGTCGTTGCTTCAGGTCTTCTCGGAATGATCAACGGTGCAGCCGTAGCCGTCGTTGTTACGACCGGTTCCTTCACGATCCCGCTTATGAAAAAATCCGGCTATGACGACGAGTTCGCAGGCGCCGTTGTTGCGACCGGTTCTGTCGGTGGACAGCTGATGCCGCCGGTTATGGGTGCTGCCGCATTCATCATGGCAGATACGCTCGGCATGAAATACAATGAACTTCTTTTATCCGCGATCATCCCGGCAGTCATCTACTACATGGGCATCCTGTTCCAGATCCAGATGAGGGCTGAGAAGATGGGAATGCAGGGAACCCCGAAGGATCAGCTTCCGAAGATGTCCCAGGTCATGAAGGAGTACGGTCATCTGGCACTCCCGATCATCTTCCTCGTTTACATGCTGTTCTTCTCCGGAAAGACGGTTATCATGGCTGCGTTCTATACGATCGTATTCACGATCATCGTGGCGCAGTGCAGAAAGAATACGAGAATGACCTTCCAGGATATTCTTGATGCGATGGTAGCGAGCGCGAAGTCTACCGTATCCGTAGCGATCGCCTGCGCCTGCGTTGGTATCATCGTTGGTTCCTGCTCGATTACAGGTTTCGCCCTGAATATGGCAAATACCATCATCAGCATCGGCGGAAAGAGCCTGATGTTCACACTGGTATTCACAATGATCACCTGCATGATCTTAGGTATGGGTCTTCCGAGTATCCCGTCCTATATCATTACATCTACGATCGCAGCTCCGGCTCTGGTACAGCTTGGTATCCCGGCCCTGGTTGCCCACATGTTCTGTTTCTACTTCGCAATGTTCGCAAACCTGACACCGCCGGTTGCCCTTGCAGCTTTTGCGGCAGCAGGTATCGCAGGCGGAAGTCCGATGAAGACAGGATGGGCATCCGTAAAGCTTGCGCTTGCAGGATTCATTCTTCCGTACATGTTTGTATACAATACAGACCTTCTGCTGCTTGATACTCCGCTTGCAAAAGCGATTCAGGTTGCAGTAACTGCTGCAGTTGGTGTATTCTTAATCAGTACAGCAGTCGAAGGTTTCCTGTTCACAAAGGTCAGCATCGTATTGAGAATTGCCAGCCTCATTGGCGCTTATCTCCTGATCGACAGCGGTCTTGTGACAGATATCGCAGGTATCGTGATCTGCGCAGTTGTATTCGTATTCCAGAAAGCAGCTGCAAAGAAGAGTGCACCGGCGGCAGCGTAGACCTTCATAGATAACCGGTGAACACACAGGGACTGCTGCAGAAAATTTACTGCGGCGGTCCCTGTTTTTCTATATGTGTCTGTTAGAACACACCGGGTCAGGCGTCGGACAGTTGTGATCCATGCTGCGCGCAGATTGCAATAACCACTGCGGACAGATATAGAAAAACAGGGATCGTCAGAGACAGGAGGAAACAACATGCTGCTTGATGTTATTTACAGTATCTGCTTTAACATCTGCCTATTGGTAGTGCTCGCCTTCATGATGACGAAGATGGACTTTGTCCAGAGACTTCTATTAAATGAAGAGGGCGGAAGTGAGGAAGGAAGAGGAGAGAGCGTCTGGCAGAGGCTCTGGGAAAAGGTGCTTCTCGGTGTAATCTTCGGCGTCTTCTGCATCATCTCTGATTACATTGGGATTCAGGTGACAGGGGCGCTGCCGAATGCCCGGGTGATCGGTGTCCTGTCCGCCGGATTTCTGGGCGGTCCTGTCTCCGGCTTTATCACGACAGCGATTGCGGCGGCTCACCGGTATCTGATCTTCCCTGAGCGGATCTCCACGGTGGCCTGTGTGCTCTCCGCAATCATCCACGGGATCATCGGTTCCTTTATCGGCTGGAAGAAGAAGGAAAACCGCCAGTACTCGAATACATTTCTGCTTGGAGTCACGTTCATTTCCGAGATGATCCATATTGTTCTGATCCTGCTGCTCACCCGACCGTTTGATGCGGCCGTTGAGATCGTAAAGATCGTGATCGTTCCGATGGTGATCATCAATTCCGTCGGCATGGTGATCTTCTTTAATGTTTTTAAATCGATCTTCAACACGGAGGACTTGAAGGTTGCGTCCAAGGTCTCCCTCGCAATGAGAACCGCCGAGCGGTGTACCCCGTATCTTGGCTCTGTGGAGAAGGACCGGAAGACGGCGGGAAAGATCATCGACATTATTATGGAAGAGTACCACTGTCAGGGCGCGGCACTGATCGATGACATGAAATTTTTGGCAAGGAGCGGGGCATTTTCCAGTATCGTTCTCACAGAGAACAATTATCCGAGACTTTTATCTGCAACAAAGACCTTCAAGACAACGAGGATCAGCCGCGTGCCTTTACCGGAGGACGGATTTTATCCTCTTTATAAGGAGAATGTGATCATCTCTGCACCGATCCTCCTCGATGAGGGAAAGGTTCTGGCGCTTGTGATGCTGGTGAAGAAAAATGCCTATTCCTATCGGGCGGATATTGAATTTGTCACGGGACTGGCGAATCACTTCGCGATGCAGATCAAGCTCTCGGAGATGGAGAAACAGAAGGAAGAGCTGAGAAAAGCGGAGCTTCGGACCCTGCAGTCCCAGATCAATCCGCACTTCCTGTTCAATTCTTTAAATACGATCTCCTACTTCTGCCGGGAAAAGCCGGAGAAGGCGAGGGAGCTCTTGCTGGCACTGAGCTCCTATTTCCGCAGCATGCTGGAGGATACCGATTATATGGTAACTCTTGACACGGAACTTGAGCATGTAAAAGCCTATACGATGCTTGAGGAGGCGCGGTTTGAAAAACGTCTCTCGATCGAGATCAATGCGGATCCGGAGGCGCTGCGAAGCTGCGTGCCGAACCTGATCTTACAGCCCATCGTGGAGAATGCGGTCCATCACGGGGCAATGCAGAGGGAAAAAGGAGTCGGAAAGGTCATCGTAAACGTAAAACGGGAGGAACGGTCCACGAGGATCGACGTGATCGACAACGGACCGGGAATGGACTACCGGATCGTCCAGAGCCTGTACGGCGGGGAAAAAGTGGAACACACAGGAATCGGAATGATGAACGTGCAGCAGAGACTGATCTCCTTATACGGAAAGTCCTACGGACTCCAGATCGTGACAAGTGAAGAAGGGACGGACGTGCGGATGAACATTCCGGACAGCGCGGCTGGAAGCGCGCAGCAGGAGAAAACGCCAGGCTGACGATCTTCTGAAAGAACAGATGACAGCAGCCTGCTGTTTGGAACAGCGGCGTTTTTGACAGAACATGGGAGGCATGAGGTATGAGAATAGCAGTAGTTGACGATGAGCGCCCGGCAAGAAGCGAACTTAAATATCTGGTGGAACAGTGTGAGCCGGAGGCGGAGATCGCGGAGGCCGACGGAAGCGAAGAATTTCTTGCAATGCTGGAAAATGAGACCTTTGATGTGTGTTTTGTGGATATTAATCTGGGTGGAATGAACGGCACTACGCTGGCATCCATGATAAAGAGAAAGCAGCCGGACACGCTGATCATCTTTGCCACTGCGTTCCAGGAATACGCGGTAAAGGCCTTTGAGATCGGGGCGGTGGATTATCTCTTAAAACCCTTTGACTATGAGCGCGTCAAACGGGCGATGGAGCGGGTCCATGAACACATAAAGGAAAAGGCCGCCGGTCCCGGATATGAAATCGGGAAGATCATGGTGAACGTGGGCTCCAGCTTTCAGGTTGTTGACGTGGCGGATATCGTGTTCATCGAGACGGAAAAGCGTTCCTGCAAGATCCATATGAAGGACGGATCCTTCTATCTGCAGAACGAGTCATTGAACAATTATGAGACCCACCTGAAAAAGAGCCGGTTCTTCCGGATCCACAAGAGCTACCTGATCAATCTGGATTATGTGAAGGAGATGCAGGTGAGCTACAATAACGGATATTGTGTGAAGATGAAGTACTATGATGCTGAGGCATTGCCCATCGGTCGGACCCAGGTAAAGGAATTCCGGCAGATTTTTGAAAAGTAGGAATAATCAGAACAGTAAAGCAAATATTGAAAAATAAAGATCCCGCCAAAAGCCAGGACGTACAGATATTGTACAGAGGAAGGTTTCGGCGGGATCTTTAAATATCACAAAAAATTCACATACCTCCCTTGACATTGAATATTTGATATGTTACATTACATATAGAACAGTGAGGTGGTGAATATGTCATCGACAAAGAGAGATTATTATGATGTGCTGGGCATCTCGAGAGACGCGGATGCTGCGGCAATTAAACGTGCATATAGAAAATTGGCAAAGAAGTATCATCCGGACTCCAATCCTGGCGATAAGACGGCGGAGCAGATGTTTAAGGATGTAAATGAGGCTTACGACGTTTTGAGTGATCCAAAGAAGAAGAAGCTTTACGACCAGTTCGGACATGCTGCCTTTGATGAGACGGCAGGTTACGGACAGGGCGCCGGAGCAGGTGCCGGTGGTTTTGGCGGTTTCGGCGGCTTCGGAAACGGTGCCGGCGGAGCATACCGGTCTGGATCCTTCCGCTCCGGAGATGGAACATATCATGAATTCCATTTTGAGGGCGGTGACGGGGATGATATCTTCGGTGATCTGTTTGGAAATATGTTTGGCGGCAAAGGAAGAGCTGGCAGCGCTGGCTTTGGCGGTTCCGGCTTCCATGGCTTTGGCGGCGGAAATGGATTTTCCGGTTCTGGATTTTCTGACCGCGGCAACGACTTAAATGCGGAGGTCCAGATAACCTTCGATGAGGCCGTTCATGGCTGCGAAAAGACCATCACGATCCAGAACCCGAACCAGCCTGGCAGCAGACCGCAGACCCTGAAGGTAAAGATCCCGGCAGGCATCGAGACCGGAAAGAGCATCCGGCTTGCAGGTAAAGGAATGCCGGGAACCGGCGGTGGTGCCGCGGGCGACCTGCTTCTCAAGATCACAGTCGGTGAGAAGCCGGGCTGGACGAGAAAGGGCATGGATGTCTACAGCGATGTGGAAGTTCCGTTCACCACGGCCGTCTTCGGCGGTGAGACTCTTGTCCACACGTTATATGGCGATGTGGTCTGCAAAATCAAAGCCGGAACCCGCTCCGGTACAAAGATCCGTCTCCGCGGCAAAGGTATCGTCTCCTTAAAAGACCCGTCACTCCACGGTGACCAGTACGCCGTCGTAAGAATACAGGTTCCGGATGACTTAAGTCCGGAGGCAAAGCAGAAGCTTAAGGAGTTTGAGGATATCTGCAGGCGGGATGGAAGATTCCATGCGGCATAAATAAAGAAAAATTAAAGAGATCCGGGATCCCATCATGTATGGATGGTCTCCCGGATCTTTTTGATGAATATGGATAATTATTTCCCAAAAGAATCAATGTATTCTTTCGCAGTGATCTGATCCAGATCAAAATTTTTACATATTTGTTCCAGAATAGTATCATCGCTTAAATGGAATTCTCTTCCCATGCGAATCATTGCTAATATTCCTTTTTTCTGTCCAATTTCGATTCCCTTCTTCTCACCAATTTCAATTCCAGTAGATAAAATACTCATACGTGCGACCTCCCATTCTTCATTTTGCTTAACCTCAGCTACTATCGCATCGAGTGTTTTCAATCGTTCGTCCAATATCGTGATCTCCGGATTATCAAGCGTAGAATTCTTACAGTACTGAAGAAAACTCACAAGCTCATCCCGTCCATTCTTGCTGGTCATATTTAAAAATATTTTCTTAGTTCCATCTTCTAACTCCATCTCGGGAAACTCATGACACCGCTCAGTAAACGTATACATTGCGCGGTCTTTCCCGAAAATATCCTTCTGAGTGATAAATGTCACGATCGTTGAAGGCAGATGGCGGTATTTTGTTTTCCTTCCGGACTTCAGTATCGGACTGTCCAAAAGTCCCTGATAAAACCTTGATCGCTTTCGCACATCATCGATGTCTGAGTCATTCTGCATTTCCGTCGCAAAATGCCGGGAATCCTCAGATACCGCCCATGCATCCAGCCGGATGCCCCGTTCTCCTTTTGCGTTAAGTACAACTTCCTCCACATGAACCTGATTCAGCTTTAGATCAGGCTCCCCTAAAATAATACTCAGCACGCATTCATGTGCCTTTTTGCGCTTCATGACCGCCAGAAATAAGGCAAAATCACTGAGATTTACTTTCGAAGGATCAATGATATCCGCATACTCCGCCGGAATATCATAAGCATAATGATTCTGTTGTTTCATACCAGACCTTCCTTTCCTGAGATTAGGCAGGAAAGTGCTTCTTTCGACTCCCTGCCAGATGATTTTGGTGTTTTAGCAAAGAGTCTTCAGATGCCGAATCCGGCTTAGATGATATTAGATAATAGAATTCATTAGAAACCTTGCTTAAATGTATCTTAACATGGTGCTTTTGGAAAAGCAAGGGAGTCCGGTATAAAAGAATTATAAAGAAAAAAGAGCAGGACTCCCCCAAAGGAATCCTGCTCTGATACAATTCACACGGTTAATTATTTGATCACATGGATCCAGCCTTCCGGTGCCTCGATGTGGCCCATCTGGATGCCTGTTAATGTGTCGTAGAGCTTCTGGATCACCGGACCCATTTTCTCCATGCCGCTCGGGAAGCAGATCTCGTTGCCGTGGTCTACGATCTTGCCGACCGGGGAGATAACAGCAGCGGTACCGCAGAGACCGCACTCAGCGAAATCTTTTACTTCTGTAAACGGAACCGGACGCTCCTCTGTCTTTAAACCGAGGTAATGCTCAGCAACGTAGAGGATGGAGCGGCGTGTGATGGACGGAAGGATAGAGTCGGACTTCGGTGTTACGACTGTGCCGTCTTTTGTAACGAAGATGAAGTTTGCTCCGCCTGTCTCCTCAACATAGGTTCTTGTAGCAGCGTCGAGATACATGTTCTCATCATAGCCCTGTTTGTGAGCATCAACGATGGCATGTAAGCTCATTGCGTAGTTTAAGCCGGCTTTTACATGACCTGTTCCGTGAGGTGCTGCGCGGTCGAAGTCTGTGACACGGATTGTGATCGGCTTAGCGCCGCCCTTGAAGTACGGGCCGACCGGTGTACAGAAAGCACGGAACTGGTACTCGGATGCCGGTTTCACACCGATTACCGGGTTTGTACCGAACATATACGGACGGATGTAAAGAGTTGCGCCGGAACCGTACGGCGGAACGAAATCAGCGTTTGCCGCAACCAGCTTTGTGATCGCGTCAATGAAGCGCTCCTTCGGGAACTGCGGCATCTCAAGTCTTGCTGCGGAGTTCATCATACGCTCAGCGTTTAAGTCCGGGCGGAAGGTTACGATGTGGCCGTCTTCTGTTGTGTATGCCTTTAAGCCCTCGAAGCAGGTCTGTGCATACTGGAATACACATGCACACTCGTTTAAGGTGATCATATCATCAGTTGTAAGAGTTCCCTCATCCCAGGAACCATCTTTGAAGTTGGATACATATCTGTAATCAGTTTTGATGTAACCGAATCCGATATTGGACCAGTCGATATCTTTCTTTGCCATTGGAAATTCCTCCATTCTGCCGTCTGACCGGCATTGTATTTTTTGCCGCCGGGGTCGGACGGTAATGTCTTTTTACTGCGGTACTGTTTCGATGTAATGAACAGTTACCGTGTTTTCTATTATAAGTACTTAAGATTTATCCTGCAAGTTCTTTATGGCAAAAAGATGAAAAAAATATGGGAAAATGGGAGAAATAATGCTACAATATAACCTTA
Source organism: Desulfotomaculum sp. OF05-3 (assembly GCF_003435535.1). Taxonomy (NCBI): domain Bacteria; kingdom Bacillati; phylum Bacillota; class Clostridia; order Eubacteriales; family Desulfotomaculaceae; genus Desulfotomaculum; species Desulfotomaculum sp. OF05-3. The sequence goes on from NZ_QWGO01000003.1 coordinate 150,961, forward strand.
AGGAATAAAGAATATTCCGCAGATTTATTCAGCATGCCCGCAGAGGCCAGACGCCTGCTATAAGAGTGAGTGAGGGAGCTGTAACTGGCGGACATGTAGCCGGAACCTTTCGGGGCAGACAGACGGATACCGGAGATGTGCGGAAAAGAAAAAAGCTGGGGAAAGGCAGAAATAACAATGGAACAAAAGAAAAACAGACTGCACTACGCCTGGTTCATCCTTGCGGGCTGCTGCATCCTGCAGGGGGCGACTCTGGGACTCATCAACAACTGTGCCGGTGTCTTTTACTCCCCGATCTGCAAAGAGCTGGGATTTGAGCTGGGAAAACTTACGATGTACCGGATGCTCTACTGCATCAGTTCTGCTTTGGCGCTGCCATTTGTGGCGACAAGCTTTCGGAAACATGATGTGCGGATCGTGATCAGCATTGCAGCTGTCATATACGGAGGCTGCGCGACCCTCATGGGTACCTTCCATGAACTGTGGCAGTGGCATTTGACAGGCATCATTCAGGGAATTGCCTCGTCCTTCGTCTGCATGATCCCGGCGCCGATCATTCTTGGAAACTGGTTTAAGAAAAAGACCGGAATGGCGGTGGGAATCTCCGCGGCGTTCTCCGGTCTCGTCGGCATGATCGGCAGCAGCTTTCTTGGAATGGCGATCCCGGCATTCGGATGGAGGGTGAGCTATGTGGCGGTTGGAATCGTCAGTACCGCGCTGGTCCTCCCGATCTCCCTGTTCATTCTCCGCTATAAGCCGGAAGAGATGGGACTTCTGCCGTACGGGGCAGAGAATGTGGAGCAAAGGGCTGTATCAGGTACATCAGCGCCTGCATCCGTGGAAAACGGGACCCCGATAAAAGAATTGCTGCGTCAGCCGGAATTTTATATTGCCGTAGGTGCATACTGGACCAGTGTGTCATGCGCGTACCTGAATTCCTTCCTGACGCCCTGTGGGATCGCAGCCGGCCTTACGCTGCAGGCAGCGGCCATGATGACGAGCATCTCCCTTCTCGGAAATATGTCCAGCAAGCTGATCCTCGGAAAGATCAGCGACAGCCTTGGGATCATCAGGACCTTTGAAGTTTCGATTGCGCTGGCGTTTCTTGGACATGTACTGCTGTTTGTCGGTTCTCCGGAGACGGTGATGGCGGGCTCCCTGTTTTATGGTGTGACACTTCCCCTATCATCCGTCATGATGCCGCTGTTCTGCAGGATCTTCTGGAATGGTGAGACCTATAGTACAGCATATGCCTATTCCACCATGGTGGGAACGCTTCTGGGAGCGCCCTTCAACATGTGGTTTGGAACCTTTTATGATATAACGGGAGATTACAGGCTGACCATCGGAGTGAGCGCGGCGATGCTTGTTATGTTAACATTCCTCATCATTCTTGAGGGTGTTCGTCTGAACCGGGCGAAGTCCGGAAAGTCTCCTTCGCAAGCTCGATAAAGGCGTCCATCTCACCGGTGTGCCATTTGTCTTTGTGATAGAGGACCTGCCGGTAGAGTTCCATGTGAAAATCCTTTACCGGCAGGATCGAGAGGATGCCGGATTCCACTTCATGCCTTACGGCAAACTCCGGGAGAAATGAGATCCCGGCGTTCTGCTTCAACATATTGATAATGAATTCAGTGTTTCCAATTTCCAGGAAAGGCTTGATCTCCTTTCCGAGAGATGCCAGACACCGGTCAAGAACGAACCGGTAGCTGGCATTTTTTTCGGTCAGGAGGAACGGGTGGCTGATGACCGAGGCAAGGTCTGTGGGATCATTTTTTGCCAGCGTGTGGACGGAGGAAGAGACAAAGGAAATATTTTCCGGCGCTTCCAGAACTTTTATAAAACGCTTGTCGTCAATGGGCTGGTCGAGGAGATAGACCAGATCGATAGAGTTCTTGTTCATGCGGTCCAAAAGAACATCCGGGGAGTCCAGAACGATGCTCACGGAGACGTTCGGGTAAAGCTGATGGAATTTCTTTAAAAGATCCGGAAAGATGGATTCACAGATGGATTCAATGGTTCCGATGGTGAGGTCACCGGAGAGCTCTGTGGAGGCGGAAACAGCTTTTTTCGCGTCGGCGACGGTGCCAAGGATCGTCACGGCATAGCGGTAAAAGATCTCCCCGTGATGGGTCAGGACCGTCTTTTTTCCGAGACGGTCAAAGAGATGGATGCCGAGTTCCTCCTCTAACTGCTTGATCTGGACCGTGACGGCGGCCTGGGAATAGCCTAACGCCTCGGCGGCTTTTGAAAAACTCTGCTTTTGCGCGATCTGTAGAAACGTGCGGATTTCTCGAAGTTCCATGGCGGATTCCTTTCTGCCCTATAAAAATTTATAAACGATCTGTTTAAAACGTTCAATTTTACTTTTAGCACTTCTTATGATACGCTAAGAATATAGAAATTGCAAGAAAATAGCAGGATAGAATGCGAATTTTCAGGATGTGAGACTCGGAGTCATGAATGGCAGGCGGAAAAAGTGATCCGATCGGCAGAAAAGAACGGAGAAAGGACGGATACAATGGAGAAAAGCGATATCAGATATCAGGCATATGTGAGTATTCTGGAAGAGGAGCTGAAGCCGGCGATGGGATGTACGGAGCCGATCGCCATCGCTTACTGCGCGGCAGTCGCGAGGGAAGTGCTCGGCGGACTCCCGGAGAAGGTGAAGGTAGGAGCCAGCGGCAGCATGATCAAGAACGTAAAATCCGTGATCGTCCCGAATACGGATCATTTAAAGGGAATTCCGGCGGCGGCGGCGGCAGGAATCGTTTCAGGTGATCCGAAAAAGGAACTTGAGGTCATAGCGTCTGTTACAAAAGAGCAGATCACGGCGATGAAGGAATTCCTTCAGACGACCCCGGTGGAAGTGGAACATATTGATAACGGCATCACCTTTGATATTATTGTGACACTGACACGCGGAACAGATACCAGCATGGTCCGCATCGCAAATTATCACACGAATGTGGTACATATTGAAAAGAACGGAGAAGTCATCAGGGATATCCCGGTGAATGGTGAGGAGGAGGAAGGTCTTACGGATCGCTCACTGCTCAATATGGAGCATATCTGGGACTTTATCCATACAGTGGATGTGAACGATATCAGAGAGGTTCTGGAGCGCCAGAAAACTTACAATATGGCAATCGCCAGAGAGGGAATGCGTGGGCAGTATGGATCCAACATCGGCGCACTTCTTCTCGATATGAACGGAAATGATGTCCGTACACGGGCGAGAGCCATGGCGGCAGCCGGATCCGACGCACGAATGAACGGATGTGAGCTTCCGGTTATCATCAACTCCGGCAGTGGAAATCAGGGAATCACGGCTTCTGTTCCGGTCATCGTATACGCAACGGAGCTGGGAGTCGATGAAGATACCATGTACCGGGCGATGGCACTCTCAGATCTCACGACGATCCACCAGAAGACGCCCATCGGAAGACTTTCCGCCTACTGCGGTGCAGTCAGCGCGGGTGCGGGGTCCGGAGCGGGGATCGCGTATCTCTCCGGAGCGTCCTATGATGAGGTGGTACACACCGTGATCAATGCGGTAGCCATTATCTCCGGTATGGTCTGTGACGGCGCGAAAGCGTCCTGCGCGGCAAAGATCGCTGAGGCGGTGGACGCGGGGATCATCGGCTACTATATGGCAAAGCGTGGTCAGAACTTTGATGACGGTGACGGAATCGTGACGGCCGGGATCGAGGCGACGATCCGCAACGTGGGACGTCTCGCAAAAGAGGGAATGAAGGAGACGAATGATGAGATCATCAGCATTATGATCGGGAGCTGAGGTCTGTCATCCCGTGTGAATTAAGATATGAAAGTATGGTTTCGGAGTGTTGTCCAGGTGACGGCACTCCGCTTTTGATGTATAAGGTTTTTTCTGTGAGAAATAACCTTAGTTTGATAAAGAATAACAAAGAAGTGGAAAGATATGGCAAAAAATGATACATTATATACAAGAAAAGCCGCGGGAATGTGCGGCTTTCAGAAATTCTTTTCAGCAGTGATGCGTGGGAAGAGAGATAGAAAAATGAGGGAGGGAAGAACATGAGCTATGATATCAATCTGAAACATCTGGAATACTTCATCAAGGTGGCGAGACTTGGTTCCATCAACAAGGCGGCCCAGATGCTCTATGTTTCCCAATCCCATCTTGGAAAGATCATTCATGACCTGGAGGAGACCGTTGGAGCGCCGCTCTTAAATAGGAGCCGTCAGGGCGTGACTCTGACTCCCGAAGGAAATGAGTTTTTGGAGCGGTCGGTACGGATCTTAAAGGAAATGGAAGAAATGCACCTGCGGCCTTTAAAAGAGATGGAGAAGACAGAGCCCCTGGCGGTGTCCATGACAAAGTTCTCCCATGTAATGGAGAGTTTTATCACTATCGTGAGACGTTACCAGGATCAGCCGGAATTCACCCACCGCCTGTATGAGGGGCAGTTGGAGGATGTCATCGAGGATGTGGTCTCCGGGCGGGCCGACATCGGAATTTTCCATTTCGACAGCCAGAGACATGAGGAGATCCAGGTGATGGCGGCGGCAAAAGGCCTTACATATCGGTTCCTCTCCTATGTGGAACCGCAGATCGTGATCTCAAAGGATCATCCGCTCGTCCGGGAGAAGAAGCCGATGACGAGGGAGAATCTTGCGAATTACGGATTTATCCGCTATATGGGGCTGTATGACGATATTCTCTCCAATATCCTCGGACCAAATGAGGATGGGGGAAGTACGGGAAAGAAGAAGGAGATTTATGTGACAGGGCGTGCGACGCTCATGAACCTGATCTCACAGACGGATTTTTACAGCATCGGAATCCATGACTTTGACAAGCAGCTGTCGGATTTCCGGGCAGTTTCCGTGCCGATTCCGGGGTGCGAGGTGAAGCTGGAATTCGGGTATGTGACACTTGCGGATGTGCCGATCTCCGGGATCGGGGAAGAGTTTTTGAAGGAAGTAAGAGAGCGGCTTGAGAGGGGACAGGACGTTTAAAATAAGAAAAAAGCACGGAAAATGTGCTGACAGGAGTTTCCTGCGAAGTATGGAAAGTGCGGCAGCAGGAGTGAAAGGTCATATAGGAAAGGAGTAAACAAAAGTTATGTTTCAGGATCTGATCAATGAGGCGCTGGAAACGGGACGCCCATACATCAAAGAGGGGGAGGTTGCGACGTACATTCCGGAGCTTGGAAGAGCGGACAAGAATAAGCTCGGAATCAGCATCTTCTGCCGGGATGGAAGCCGGTTCTCCTGCGGGGACACGAGGGATCGGTTCAGCATCCAGAGTATTTCGAAGGTTATCAGCCTTGCGGTAGCCCTTGAGGTCTGCGGGTTTGACATGGTGTTTGAGAATGTGGGGATGGAACCGTCGGGGGACGCCTTCAACTCCCTGATCAAGCTTGAGGGATCTAACAGCCATCCATACAATCCGATGATCAATTCTGGAGCAATCGCAGTGGCGAGCTTTATTGAGCCGAAGGTATCGTTTGAGGAGATGCTGAAGCTGGCGAGATGTTTCTGTCAGGATGACGGGATCGTTCTGGATGAGAAAGTCTACGGTTCAGAGATGTCAACGGTGGCGAGAAACCGCGCCATCGCCTATCTTTTAGAGAGCAAGGGCGTGATCAATGGAAATGTGGAGGAAGCGCTGGATTTCTATGTGAAAATGTGCTCGCTGAGCGTCACGGCGGAAAGCCTTGCGGGATTGGGACTTCTGCTCGCGAATGACGGAGTGGATCCATCCGGAAAGCGGCTGCTGAATTCCGATACCGTGAGAGTCGTGAAGACGATCATGCTGACCTGCGGCATGTATGACGGGTCCGGGGAATTTGCGGTCCGCGTGGGGATCCCGTCGAAGAGCGGTGTCGGCGGCGGGCTGCTCTCTGTTGTTGACGGAAAGATGGGGATCGGAATCTATGGTCCGTCCCTGGACGCAAAGGGAAACAGCATTGCGGGGAGAAAGATCCTGCAGTTCCTTTCCTCACAGATGAAATTGCATATTTTTGCGAAGAAAGACTGAGCAGTTTTTTGATGAAGGGTAACAGTTCATCAGGTTACGATGAAAGTATGAAAGTGGTACGGGCCCCAGGGAAAAATGGGCGGACGGAAACTTTCTTCTTTAGAGAAAAATTAGGAAGGGGAGGTATTAAGAGAGAAAATCAGGCAGAAGTTTGGGCTGATGATCACACAAAGATGCAGGTTGTCGCAAGCGACCGCGCTCGGCACGAGAATGTGTCGAGGTACATTCTTCTTCGGGGATAATGAAATGTGTGGTCCTGGCAAAATTTCCTGGCAAAATGATTGTAAATACGGGTAACTTACAGTAAAATTTTGGGGTAACAAAAAAAGAAAAAAGAGGGGTAACAACACATGTACGATTTGTATGGGGCACTGATCGGGAATCTCAGTAATTATCTTTACACATACATCCTGATCATCTTACTTGTTGCAGGCGGAATCTACTTTACGGTCCGCACAAAGTTTGTTCAGTTCCGCTATTTAAAGGAATCTTTGCGGGTCGTTCTCGCACCGAGTGAGGATGACAAGGCGATCTCGTCCTTTCAGGCACTCATGGTTTCGACGGCATCCCGTGTGGGAACCGGAAATATCGCAGGCGTATCCACAGCAATCTGTCTCGGCGGACTCGGATCATTATTCTGGATGTGGCTCACAGCGCTTCTGGGAATGTCTACTGCTTTCGTGGAGGGAACTCTGGCTCAGATCTACAAGCGCCGTTCCGATGACGGCGGCTGCTACGGCGGTCCGTCCTACTATATCGATCAGGCAACCGGAAAACACTGGCTCGGAATCCTGTTTGCAGTGTTCATGATCCTGACCTACATGGTCGGCTTCAATCTGGTTGCATCCTTCAATATCGCAGATGCATTCCGTGTCATTCCGGCATACTCCCAGAATGAAAACCTTGCAAAATGGATCATCGGCGGCGTGCTTGCAGTGTTATTCTTCGTCTGCATCAGCGGCGGTGGAAAACAGATCGCAGGGATCACGGAAAAGATCGTTCCGTTCATGGGATTCTTCTACATTGCGGTTGCCGTGTTCGTGATCGTGACCCATATCACACTTCTTCCAGGAGTGTTCGCAGAGATCTTCCGCAACGCGTTTGATGTGAAAGCAATTTTCGGCGGATTTACGGGGTCTGCGGTCATGCTTGGTATCAAGAGAGGTCTTTTCTCTAACGAAGCCGGTGTCGGCGCTGCTGCGTGTGCGGCTGGTTCCGCGGGTGTTTCCCATCCGGTAAAGCAGGGACTTGTTCAGGTGCTTTCTGTATTCCTTGATACCTGTATGATCTGTACAGCAACTGCGATGCTGCTGCTCTGCTCCGGTGTGGAGCCGGATGCGGATATGGCCGGAATGGCCTATGTGCAGGCGGCTATGAACAACACACTCGGCAAGTTTGGTGTTGTGTTTATTACAGTTTCCCTGTTCCTGTTTGCATTTACGACTCTGCTTGGAAACTTCTATTATGCGGAGACAGGGCTTGCGTATCTTTGCGGCATGACTCCATCTAATGGGGCAAAGTGGTGCATGAGGATTGTTGCTGCGGTGGTTGTGTGCGTCGGCGCTACGATGAAGCTTGGTATTGTCTGGGATACAGCGGATGTGCTGATGGGCTTCATGGCGCTGATCAATGTGCCGGTGATCGTTATTCTCCTGAAGCCGGTACTGCGGTGTCTTGAGGATTATACAGAGCAGAAAAAGGCCGGAAAGAATCCGGTGTTTAAGGCGGAGCATATTGGACTGAAGGAGAAGGTGGACTTCTGGAATTAGGGACGATATTTCCGGGAATGGAATTGGATATGGAAATAGGTGAAGGGCAGCCGCAAGGCTGTCCTTTTTTTGGGGGGACGGGAGCGACGAGTTTGGAGAGAGTACGCTGCCGGTCTGCCTCCTGGCGGCAGACCGGCAGCTGGTCGTGGCTGTGCGAAGGAAAAGTTCTTATATTACATAGTCATCTCCGGGCTGACCATTCTGAACGAGGTCGGCGATGGTGACGCCGTCCAAGTATTCGTTGACGACTTTGTCGAGACCCTGCCAGAGAGGGAGAGTTTTACAGCTTCCCATTCTGGGACAGTCGGTGCTGCCGGGCTCTAAGCAGGCTACCGGAGCCATGGAGTTTTCAGTGAGGCGAAGAATGCTGCCGACTGTGTACTGTTCCGGTGCTTTTGTGAGGCGATATCCGCCGCCTTTACCGCGGACCCCCTCTAAGAGTTTTGCCTTTACGAGGATTTTGATGATGCCCTCGAGGTATTTTTCAGAGATTTCCTGTCTCGCTGCTGTATCTTTTAATGGAATATAGCCGTCTGTCTGGTGCTCCGCAAGATCGATCAGGACGCGGAGAGCGTAGCGGCCTTTTGTTGAAACCATCATAATCTGTATCCTCCCATGCTGCTGCGTGTTGCTGAATATTTTTGATCGTAATGTAAGTTTAACATTATTCCTATTATAATACAAGGTTTAAGGGAAATAAAGACAGTGAAAAGGATAAAGGTGTTGTGATATATGATAGAAATTTTCTAACATGATATCCGGAATGAGACTTGACAAACAGATGATATCGCCATATAATCCTATTAACATATATTAAAGGTGGGTAATAACATATGGCAAACATATATACATCCGCAGACCAGCTGATCGGAAAGACTCCGCTCTTAGAGCTTACACAGATTGAAAAATCCGAGGGACTTAACGCGAAGATCCTTGCGAAGCTGGAATATTTCAATCCGGCCGGATCGGTAAAGGACAGGATCGCGAAGGCGATGATCGATGACGCTGAGGCGAAGGGAATCTTAAAGACTGGTTCTACGATCATCGAGCCGACTTCCGGAAACACAGGAATCGGTCTTGCGTCGGTTGCGGCTGCCCGCGGTTACCGGATCATTATCGTTATGCCTGAGACCATGAGTGTGGAGAGGCGCCAGCTTATGAAAGCCTACGGCGCGGAGCTTGTGCTCACTGAGGGCGCAAAGGGAATGAAGGGCGCGATCGCAAAGGCGGAGGAGCTCGCAGAGGAGATTCCGGGAAGCTTTATTCCGGGACAGTTTGTAAACCCGGCGAATCCGGAAGTTCATGAGAGAACAACCGGGCCGGAGATCTGGGAAGATACGGACGGCAAGGTTGATATTTTTGTCGCTGGTGTCGGCACCGGCGGAACCATCACCGGAACCGGAAGATATTTAAAGAAGCAGAATCCGGACGTGAAGGTCGTTGCGGTGGAACCGGCAAGCTCCCCGGTACTGAGCCAGGGCAAGGCAGGCTCCCACAAGATCCAGGGAATCGGAGCCGGATTTGTTCCGGATGTTCTCGACACAAAGGTTTATGATGAGATCATCGCTGTGGAGAATGATGACGCGTTCGCGGCAGGAAAGTTAGTTGGAAAGAAGGAAGGAGTCCTCGTGGGAATTTCCTCCGGTGCGGCGATCTGGGCAGCGATCGAACTTGCGAAGAGACCGGAAAACGCAGGAAAGACGATCGTGGCACTGCTTCCGGATACCGGCGACAGATACCTTTCCACACCGTTATTTGCGGACTAAGGAAAGAAAAAACAGATAAAAATATATGAGAAAGACTGCGGGTCCATATCGGTTGATATGTGGATCTGCAGTTTTTTTATGCAACAGGAAATGTCGGGGAATTCCCTGTTGCATAAAAGGCATTAACGTGCTAAAGATGCGCACTCGCGCAAAGATGTAGATTGCCGCACGCGACCGCGCGAGGCGCGAGAATGTGCCAGGCACATTCTTTTTCTACAATGGAAGCTCCAAATGTGCCGGGCGTATTTTTTGCGTTTTTGACAGAAGGTCGTGAAAAACTGTTTGGAGCAAAAGTAAATAAATCCTGCAAAACAATAATAATTACTATTATTGACATTTAAAACAAAGTATGTTAGAATACAACCATAAACAAGACGATACGCAACAGACAAGACGATATACAACAAAAAAGACGACCGTCAGACAGAAACGGTAAATTACAGGAACAGAAAGAATCATTTTGCAAAAAGAAGGGAAAACAATAAGAAAACAAGAATCAGAAAGGAGTTCAACACTATGAGCAGATACGCAGGAACAAAAACAGAAAAGAACCTCGAGGCAGCATTCTCCGGTGAATCCCAGGCAAGAAATAAATATACCTACTTTGCATCCGTAGCAAAGAAGGAGGGATACGAGCAGATCGCGGCTTTATTCTTAAAGACAGCTGACAACGAGAAAGAGCACGCGAAGATGTGGTTCAAGGAGTTAGATGGAATCAGCGATACCGCTGCGAATCTTGCAGCCGCTGCAGCCGGTGAAAACTACGAGTGGACCGATATGTACGAGGATTTTGCGAAGACCGCCGATGAGGAAGGTTTCCATGCTCTCGCAGCAAAATTCCGTATGGTAGGCGAGATCGAGAAGCACCATGAGGAGCGCTACCGTGCCCTTCTTAAAAATGTGGAGACAGCTTCTGTATTCGAAAAGAGTGAAGTAAAGGTATGGGAGTGCCGCAACTGTGGGCATATCGTGATCGGAACAAAGGCACCGCAGGTATGTCCGGTCTGCAGCCATCCGCAGAGCTACTTTGAAGTTCGCGAAGAAAATTATTAAGTCATATGCTTACGTTATGGCACTGTTCTATTTCATTGCCTGCTGAATGAAAGGCATCGAAAAGAAGGGGCTGTCGCATTAGCAAATATTTTTTGCTGGGCGGCAGCCCTGCTTTATGCCCAAATGGCATCGAAATCGGTCACGTTTTCGATGCCATTCTTTATAAACGCAGTTCATTCCCAGGCATCCCTTTCGGCATGCCTTATTTCAGGCTGTTTTGTTTTCAACCATTAAAATCTATGCTGTCTTTAATGAAAAAAGATGACTCCCCGTTCTTCCGGTCTGAATCTTGCAATGGAGCCTATTGATATTTCGTCCCATCGCCAGAAGGATGCTCTCTGCCAGTGCATTTGCCTTTCCACGATACAGATATCTTCGAAAATTCATGTCCTCTTTTACGTCAGCAAAAGAACCTTCTGCCTGAATACTGCGATTCATACGGAGCATCGTTCCCTACTCACTTGTGATCCGTTCCAGATCTTCTGCACGTTTTTGACTCATCGTCTTCGAGACCATCAGCACTTTATTACGTTTTTCCATAGGTGTTTTGCAGTTGTTTCCCTTGATACATTCCGTTTTATAAGGACAGCCGGTACAGTCTGGACTTCTGTAATAAGTTTTTACACTGACATATCCGCTGGCTGTTTTACTTCTGCGTTCATTTGTAACAGTCAGTTCCCTTCCATTCCGATAGATATAGCTGTCTCTGTCTGCGTGATACTCCATGTTTTCTCTTCTGCTGATGTCTTTTTTGTATTTTCGGGTTTTCGAAATCTCATAGTTCTGCGGCTTTATATAGGCGGTCTGTCCGTTTCCCTCTGTTGTTGTTCGATTTTTGGTGTATGGTAAATGTCTTGCTTTAGATTGCCGTTTACTTCGGTCGTAATTTAATTGTAAATATTTTTTGAATGTTTCCAACAAGATATTGACTTTAATCGTAATTATGAGCATAATGTTATTGAGTTATTATAACCGAGGTGAGTGTATGGATTACATGACTGAACTCACCGCTATTGCAAAAACGCATGGCGGAATTATTGAAACGAAAATAGCAGCGCAACGCGGCATCTCCAAGGCGATGCTTTATAAGTTGTGCAAAGAAGATAAAATCCATCGTATTGTAAAAGGCCAGTACATTCTTCCCGATGATATGCAGGATGAATTATTGGCAATCAGTAACCGTTCAGAAAGAATCATTTTTTCTCACGAAACAGCTCTTTACCTTCACGGAATTTCTGACCGTACTCCATTTGAGCATACGGTTACTGCACCGTCTGGTTGTATTCCTTCTGCGGCAATTAAATCTGAATGCAAAGTGTATTATATCAAGCCTGAATTGTTTGAACTTGGCAAAACAACGCTGAGAACACCTGCTGGAAATGATGTTCCTGCATACGATCTTGAACGCACCATTTGTGATGTAATTCGCAGCCGTAACAAATTGGGAACTGAAACATTTTTAGCGGCACTTAAAATGTACGCCGCAAGCCCGAAGAAAAACCTAAACCAACTGAATACATATGCAAAACAGATGCGTGTTGAAAAAGTGTTGCGTCAATATTTGGAGGTGCTTCTGTGAGTAAAGCAATGAGTTTGAAGGCGAAAATTCGCAATATCGCAAAACAGAAGAATATCCCTGCACAGGTCATTCTGCAGAACTATATGTTTGAGCGTCTGCTTGTCCGCCTTTCCGCTTCCGAATACAAAGAGAAGTTTGTATTAAAGGGCGGTATGTTGGTAGCCGCCATTGTCGGACTCGACAACCGCGCAACCATGGATATGGACACCACTCTTAAAAATCTGCCCCTTACACCGGAAGCAATTCGCAGTGCGTTGGAAGATGTTTGTGACATCGCATTCGATGACGGCGTTGTATTCGAGATTGGCACAATTTCGCCCATCCGTGAAGATGATATTTACGGCGGATACCGTGTCATGCTGAACGCCAAGTTTGATACTCTGCTGACTCCACTTAGCATTGATGTGTCCACCGGTGATGCTATTACACCCCATGCGGTGCAGTACAACTTCTCTGAAATTTTCGATGATGAGAAATCTTATGAGCTGTGGGCATACAACATTGAAACCGTCATGGCTGAAAAGGTTGAAACTATTTTACGCCGTGGCGTGTTCAATACTCGTCCCAGAGATTTTTACGATACCTATATACTGACCACAACGCAGAAATTCGATAATGCGGTATTTGCTGATGCGTTAAGTGCAACTGCCAAGCATCGTGGCACTACAGAACAGATTGCAGATGTTCCTTCTATTCTTTACAACATCGAAGAAAGCCCGGAACTCAAAACAATGTGGGACAAGTATCGCAAGCAGTTTTCTTATGCGAAAGATATTACTTACGAACAAATTATGGATTCCATAAAGACTTTGCTCAAACCTGAATTATTCACGGAGCAATTTCTAACCTAAACCTTGCACCATGAATTGAAAAAATGATCCATGCAGCCATAACTTCTCTCAATTTGTCAGAAAAAAGGCCAT